>NZ_DASVFL010000388.1:0-8662 GCF_036380075.1 Lentzea sp.
TCCGCGGAGGAGGCACTGGTGGTGTTCGACCGGGCGGAGTACCCGCCGGGCAAAGCCGCCGCGTTCGGTGCCCTCGGCACGTTGGCGGGCGCGATCGGCGATCACGGATGTGCGATGGCGTACCACGAAAGCGCGCTCACGATCCGGCGCCAGCTGGGCAACAGCTACGCGGAGGCAGACACGCTCGCGCAGCTCGGCGAGACCTACACCGCGCTGCGCAGGTTCGGCTGGGCGCGGACGTGCTGGGGTGCGGCGCTGGCGCTCTACCGCGCGCAGAACAGGGCCGTGGACGTCGAACGGGCCGTTCGGGAGCTGGACCTGCTGGCGGACCGGTGACGGCTACGCGCCGGCGACCCGCACTTCCGACACCACCTGGCGCACCAGCACGCGCAAAGCCTCCCGGTCCACCGTGGCCGGGTCGTCGGCCAGCCAGTCGCCGATCTCCCGCACGAACTGCTCCGGCGTCATGGGCGGCACGTCGAAGTCCAGGTCGTCGTCGCAGGTGACCTCGCCGGCGCGGGACGGGTAGACGATCACGGCGCCCCGGATCTCCAGCCACGGCAGCAGTTCGGCGAAGCGGTCGACGCCGTCGAGGAGCTGGCTGCTGCCGCCGCGGAACGGGTGGCCGTTGCGCCAGAGCTCGCCGTCCTCGTCGCAGTAGTAGTGGCCCGGCAGCCAGGACTTCGACTCGATCAGGACCAGGCGGCGGCCGCAGAGCAGGGCGTGGTCGACGTCGGTGAAGACCGAGCCGGGCCAGGCCAGGCCGTGGAAGATGCGCACTCCCGGTAGCTGCGTGAGGTACTCGGTGAGGAGGCCGGCGGTCAGCCTTTCGCGTCTGTTTTCACCCGGACGGCCGAAGATGGTGTTCCCGTCGTACTCACCGGCGAACGCCCGTTCGGCTCTCGCCAGGGCGGTGTAGCGGCGGACCAGTCGGAACGCTCCGTAACCGGCGCCCGCCACCAGGGGGAGCCAGACGGCCAGCAGGAGCGGGGACAGGGGCATGGCCAGGGGGAGCAGGAGGACGAACCACGTGCCGATCGCGGCCGCCGCCGGGGCGTGGCCCAGGCCGGTGGCGGGGACGTAGCGGACCCGCGCGCCCAGGTCGATGCGGTTCCACCAGTCCATCGAGCCGAGGTCGACGCGCGGGCGGGGTGCCATGTAGTTCGGGTCGTCGCCGAAGTCGCGCAGCCGGCCCGTGTGGCCTGTTCGGCGAGGTCGCGGGCGTGCTGCCGGCCTGGTGACCGGGGGTGCCACGCGCACCGGGCGGTCGTAGTCGGCTCGGCGGACCGGGTCCTTCAGCGTCTCGTAGGCCTCCTGGAGCAGGCGGAAGCCGCCAGACGTCCCACCCGCGTCGGGGTGCATGACCTTAGCGAGAGAGCGGTAGGCCGACTTGATCTCCGAGGCACTGGCGCCCCGGCTGACACCGAGCAACTCGTAGTAGTCGATCCCTGGCACGACACCGTCCAGTCCGAGGTTGATGCACGAACCTTATTGGGTCCAACACTTTCGCAGGGCATACGGCCCGCGATTCGCCGACTAGTGTGAGTGGCGCGGTGGCGATGGGGCCTGTAGCGCAGTGGTCGACGCGCCCTCCGGAACGGAGGGAGAACGCCGGTTCGAATCCGGCCGGTCCCGCTCAGCATCCTTCCCACACCTCCTCGTACGGACGGGGTGTGCCCCCGGTTCGAGCAAGTCCTCTGTGGACGGAGCGGCGATCGGGGTGGTTGCACCGAAAACGCTGGTCGCGCAACTCGGCGGTCGAGTTGCCGAGCAGGCCGGCCTGCCGCAGTCTTCCGCGCATGGCGACCTGTGACGTCTGTGGCAACGAGTACTGGATGGCCTTCGAGGTGCGCACCGTCGGCGGCGGCGTGCACACGTTCGACAGCTTCGAGTGCGCGATCCAACGGCTCGCGCCGCGCTGCGAGCACTGCGACTGCCGGGTGATCGGGCACGGGGTGGAGGTGGAGGGCCGGTTCTTCTGCTGCGCCCACTGCGCGCGGGCGGGCTCGTCCGACCTGGGCGCGCAGATCCGCGACACCGTCGGCGCGCATCCCGGCTGATCCCGCATCTGAGTCGGTCCGGCGGTCACTTCCTCTCACTTCGCACCAAGCGGAGCGGGCTGTCCACTTACGCGGCTACGGTCGGACGCATGGACTTCAAGGCGCCGCTCGTCGGTCGCGTCAACAGGCTGGTCGTCGGGCTGCGCGACGCCCCGCTGATCGGGAAGCTCGTGCGCAAGGGCATCACCGTCGTGTCCTACACGGGGCGAAAGTCGGGCCGCACGTTCACCACACCCGTTGGCTACCAACGCAAAGGTGACGTCGTCGACATCAAGGTGATGATGCCGGAGGCCAAGACGTGGTGGCGCAACTTCAACGGCGAGGGCGGCCCTCTGACGTTGGAACTCGATGGCACGCAACGGACCGGACACGCGAAATCGCACCGTGACGACAAGGGCCGCGTCACGGTGCGAGTGCAGCTGTAAGAAGCGTCAGTCGGCCAACGGGATCAGGCGGCCAACGCGGTCAGGCGGCGGTGCTCCAGGAACGTGGCCACCAGGTAGGCGCCGCCGCCCAGCACGGCCAGCACGCCGAACAAGCCCGGTGACGGCACGAACAGCGCCGCCGACGCGACCAGCGCCAGCCACGTGCCCAGGTTGTAGTGCACGGCGTTGCGGCGGACGGCGCCCTCGGCGATGTAGATCAGGCCGACCACGATGCTCGACCCCGCCGGCCACAGCACGGTGGTCAGGTCCGGGTGGTCGATCACCGTGCTCAGGCCGGTGATCGCGAGCGCCAGCGCGGTGAAGCCGGTGATCCAGGCCGCGCCGACCAGCTTCTCGGTTCGTCGGCGGGCCTCGGGAGCACCGCGCTGGGCGCGCAGTGCCGCGGTCGTGGCGAAGACGGTGCCGACGGCCATGCCGGCGCCGAGCAGCGCGACCGGCAGCCAGCCCGGCATCAGGACCGCGCCCGACCTGGACAGCAGCGAGCCGCCGTGCCCGAAGACGTAGGCGAAGGCGAAGCCCAGGTAGGCGACGCGGTTGTCGACCTCGGTGGCGGGGACTGCGACCGCGGTGCGGACGGTGACGGCGTTCACGGCAGGGACCTCCGGGGAGTCGGGTTCAGATGAGCGCGGTGATCAGGCGTGGTGCGAGGGTGGTGAACCGGGGTGAGCGGCGGGTCGCCGCGTGCTGGTCGGCCAGGCCGTGCAGGCCCAGCCACAACGCCAGGGCGTCCGCCGCGGGTTCGGCGCGGTCCGGGCCGGCGAGGACCGCGGTGAACAGCCGCACCGCCGGTCCGGAGAAGTCGGCCGCCCCGAACAGCACGCGGTAGCGGCGGGGGTGCGCGACGGCGAAGCCCAGGTAGGCGAGGCAGGCGGCGTAGGAGTCGGCCGCCTCGAGAACGGCGGCCTCGAGCTCCTCGAACGCCTGGTCGCACACGGCTCGCAGGATCGCCGCGGGACCGGAGAAGTGCTGGTAGATCGACGACGTGGGCAGGTCCGCCGCGCGGGACACGGCCCGCAGCGTCACCGCGAGGTCGGAGTCGACCAGTGCGGTCGCCGCCGCCACGACGGCCCGGCGGCAGTCGGGCCTGCTCACGGCTCCGGGACGATGACGACCTTGCCGAGGATGGTCCGCGACTCGGCCAGCGCCAGCGCGGAGGCGGCCTCCGGCAGCGGGATGCGCGCGGCGATCTGCGGCTTCACCGCGCCGGAGCCGACCAGGCGGAGCACCTGCAGGAGGTCGTCGCGCAGCCGGGCGCGGAACGTGGCGGTGCGGAAGCGCTTGCCGGCCCAGAAGTTGTAGAAGCCCGCGCTCTTGCCGTTGGGCAGGAAGTTCCACAGCAGCAGGCGCCCGTAGAGCTTCAGCACCGGCAGCGTGGCGTTTCCGGGCTCGTCCTTCGTCGCGGCCGTGCCGTAGTTGACCAGCGTGCCGCCGCGGCGCAGCAGCTTCCAGGACTCGACGAGGCCCGCGCCGCCGACGTGGTCGAACACGGCGTCGACGCCCTCGGGGGCGAGCTCGCGGATCTTGGCGTACATGGCGGGGTCGCGGTAGTCGACGGGGATCGCGCCGAGCTCGCGCACCGCGTCGTGGTGGCGGGCGGAGGCCGTGCCGATCACCTTGATCCCGGCGTGGCGGGCGAGCTGCACGAGCGTCGAGCCGACGCCGCCGTTCGCGCCCAGCACGACGATGGTGTCACCGCGCTTGAGCTTGGCGGTGCGGTACATCATCTGCCACGCCGTGACGCCGTTGACCGCGACCGTCTCCGCCGCGGCGGACTCGACGTCGTCCGGCACGGGGACCAGGTCGGCGGCCTCGACGACCAGGTGGCTGGCCCACGCGCCGACCTTGGTGACGGCGGCGAACCGGTGCAGCTTCAGCGCGGGGTCCACGCCCTCGCCGACGGCGATGACGGTGCCGACCAGGTCGTAGCCGGGGACGAACGGGAACGCGGGCTGGTCGTAGTACTTGCCCAGGCGCATCTGCTGCTCGGCGAAGCAGACGCCCGTGGCCTCCATGCGCAGGACGACCTGGCCCTCGCCCGGCGCGGGCAGCTCCCTGACCTGCACCTGGAGGCCCTCTGGCTGGACCACGCCCGGCAGGACGACCTCGGTGGCGCGGATGGTGGCGGTGGTGGCGTTCATCGTCTGGCTCCTTGCGTTCCGGTTGTGCTTACGGACATAAGCTAACGCCCGTAAGTCTGAGAGCGCAAGCCCTAACGCCCATAAACTTTCAGGTGTATGGTTACGGCCGTGACGAACACGGAACCGCGCAGGCGCAACCGCAGGGGCGAGGGCGGGAAACTGCGAGAAGAGATCATCTCCGCGGCCGTCGCGCTGCTGGACGAGGGCGGCGACGAACGCGCGGTCACGTTGCGCTCGGTCGCGCGCAAGGCGGGGATCGCGGCGCCGTCGATCTACGCGCACTTCGCCGACCAGCCGGCGATCATGCTGGCCGTGGTGCGGCAGGAGATGGACGGCCTGGCGGCGGCGCTGCGCGAGGCCGACGAGAAGGCGGGGGACGACCCCCTTGAGCGGCTCTTCGCGGTGTGCCACGCCTACCTGGACTTCGCCAGACTGCACCCGCAGCGCTACCGGATCATGTTCGGCGGCCTCTGGACGCCGTCGGTGGACGACACGTCGATCACCGACGACGAGCTGGAGTCACTGGGGGTCGAGGCGCTGACCGTGCTCGCGGAACGGCTCGGCGCGTGCGTGGAGGCCGGGATCGCGCGCGGCAGCGACGACCTCTACGGCGACGCCGTGGCGTTGTGGCTCGGGATGCACGGGCTCGCGCACCAACGGGCCGTGGTGCGCAAGATGCCCGGTCCCGACGACGTGGCGGAGCGCCTGATCAGGGCGCTCGCGCACCTCAGGTAGGACAGGGGACCCCGAACGTCAGGGGGCCTCGAACAGGGTCGACACCGACTCGCCGACGTTGATCCGCCGCATCGCCTCCGCCATCGCGGGCGCGATCGAGAGCACCTCCAGCTTCGGCACGGCCTTCTCCGCCGGGATCGGCACGGTGTTCGTCGCGACGATCTCCAGCACGTCGTCGAACGCCTGCAGGCGGTCCAGCGCGCCGGCGGAGAAGAGCCCGTGCGTGCACGCGACCCTGATCGACCCCGCCCCGCGCTCCCGCAGCTTGTCCAGCAGCTCGATCACCGTGGAGCCCTTGGCGATCTCGTCGTCGAGCACGATCACGTCGCGCCCGGCCACGTCGCCGATGACGGTCGAGATCTGCACCTCGTCGTCCGCGAACCGCTGCTTCGCGCCGGCCGCGACCGGCAGGCCGAGGATCCGCGCGAAGTGCGCGGCCTCCTTGGCGTTGCCCAGGTCCGGCGACACCACGACGGTGTTCGACAGGTCGTGCTGGGAGAAGTGCGCCGCCAGTTCGCGCAACGCGTGCAGGTGGTCGACGGGTACCGAGAAGAACCCGTGCACCTGCGGTGAGTGCAACGTCATCGCCAGCACCCGTGACGCGCCCGCGGACACCATCAGGTCGGCGACCAGTCGTCCACCGATGGAGATCCGTGGCGCGTCCTTCTTGTCCGACCTCGCATAGGCGTAGTGCGGCAGAACGACGGTCGTGCGCGCGGCGGAGGCGCCACGCGCCGCGTCGAGCATCAGCAGCAGTTCGACGAGGTGTTCCTGCACCGGCGGCACCAGCGGCTGGATCAGGAACACGTCCCGTTCGCGGCAGTTCGCCTGGAGCTGCACCTCGAGGCAGTCGTTGGCGAACCGCGTCAGGCGGCTGGGCGACAGGTCGACACCGAGATGCCCGCAGATCTCGGCGGCGAGTGAGGGATGGGCAGAACCACTGAAGACAGCGATGTCACGCACATCGCCGAACCTAGTCGACGACCAGCACCAGTTTGCCGTCCCGGAAGAACGGCGTCAGGTTGCCGCGCGTGTCGACCGTGTGCGTGTCACGGGGCAGAACAGCCTCGATGGCCGTGAACGCCAGGATGTCCGAGACGCCGTGACGGCCGCGCAGCGAGCGCTGGCCTTGGTAGCGCAACGCGCGCCCCTCGCGGCGGTACTGGTGGGCCTCGGCGGCGGTGGAGGCGCCTACTCGCAGCGTCTCCGGGCCCACCTGGCGTGCCGACGAGGCACCGCGGACCGAGACGCCGAAGCCCTGCTCGACGAGCGAGCTCACCACCGCGTCGGACGGGGGGACGGGGACCATGAACGACATCGCGTGGTGGCCGTCGACCTCGTGCACCACGACCGTCCTGGCCGTGGTCAGCACCGTGTCGTGCAGCTCCAGCGCGATCTTCTCCGCTTCCCAGCGGTTTTCGTGGCCGGCGTCGATGCCGACGTAGGTGCTGGTCACCTGACCTCCACTTGCGCGGCCGCGAGTGGGTCCGCCCGCGGTTCGAACCCCGCATGGTGCCAGCGCGGTTCGCAGGATCGCTCGACCTCCGCCTGTGGCGTTGGCAACGTTGTCCTCCACGTGGCGAAGAGCGGGTTCGTGGAGGTTAGACCGATCGGGTGAGGCTCAGGTAGCCGCTGAATGGCTGGAAGTGGAACGGTTCAGATCGGGAGCAGGTCGAGCCAGTCCAGGAACGGCAGCGCGCCCGTGGCCTGCAACGCCACGATTCCCAGCCACACGGACAGGACCGTGATGATCGGACCGACGATCGCCATCTCGACGACGCCGCCCGTCTTCATCCGCATGATCTTCGGCGGCGCCACCGGGAACCACGTCTTGCCCGCGATGGGGATCGGCCACAGGATCGGGCAGCCCTGCTCGGTGATCGCGTCACCGATGTAGTGCGCGAAGCACCCGACGCCGACCGCGATCCCGCACGCCGCGGCGGAGGCGCTGGTCTGCGCCGTCCACGCGATCATCGCCCAGGTGATGCCCGCGGAGACCACGGTGATCAGCAACGCGTCCTGCTTGGGGCACCAGTCGTTCATGATGCCGCGCACCGCCAGGCCGGCGAACACGAACATCAGCACGGGCAGCGCCCACTTCTGGCTGTTCTGCACGACCGCGGTGGTGAAGACGGCGGCGAACGCGGCGAAGACGAGCGTGTGCGTGAGACCGCGGTGCCCGCCGTCCCGTTTCGAGTCCTTCTTCATCCTCGTCGTGCGGTAGACGAAGCTGCTCAGCGCGTTGATGCCCGCGGACAGGCCGCTGCTCAGCGCCCCGAACGTGCGCGAGATCGTCGAGCCGGGGTGGTCGAGGTCCGGCAGCAGCGCCGCCCCGGTGGCCAGGACCGCGCCGACGGCCCAGCTCTGCGGCGAGAGGTGGCCGATGGGATGGCTCGACGCGAGGGCGGTGACGGCGCTCCAGGCGAGCAGCCCGCTCATCGCATGTGTTGGCCCAGTGGACACTTACTCCCCTTCTGGAGATCACCCGATCGGTGAGAACAGTAGTCGTTCGGTATCAAGCAAGGGCGGCGCAACTCCATAGTCCGGACAACTGATTCCCGACCTATGGAGCACTGACATGGCACAGGTGTGGCTCATCACCGGCAGTTCCCGCGGCCTCGGGCGCAAGATCGCCGAGGCGGTGCTCGCCGCCGGGCACCAGGTCGTCGCGACCGCCAGGAACCCGCGCGATCTCGACGACCTCGTCTCTCAACACGGCGACCGGGCCAGATCTGTTGCACTCGACGTGCGCGATCCCGAACAGGCGAGAGCCGCCGTCGCGGCCGCGGTGCGCGAGTTCGGCCGGCTCGACGTGGTCGTGAACAACGCGGGCGCGGGCCGCGTGACCTCGATCGAGGAGTGCGCGGAGGCCGACTTCCGCGACCAGCTGGAGATCAACCTCTTCGGCGTCGTCAACGTCACCAAGGCCGCGCTGCCGGTGCTGCGCGAGCAGCGGTCGGGGCACTTCCTGACGATCGGCTCGACCGCGGGCCACATGGCCTTCGGCGGCGGGCTCGCGCCGTACGTGATGGCCAAGCACGCGCTGCGCGGCTTCAGCGAGTCGCTGGCGGCGGAGTGCGCGCCGTTCGGCGTGAAGGCGACGATCGTGGAGCTCGGCGGCTTCCAGACGGACTGGACGGGCCCGTCCCTGGTGGTGACGGAGCCGGGTGAGGACTACGTTCCGTCTGTCGGGGTACTGCTCGGCATGATGCGCGGGGCGCACGGCAACATGCCCGGTGACCCGGCCAAGGCCGCCCGCGTCCTGCTCGACGTGGTGGCCATG
>NZ_DASVFL010000389.1:0-4718 GCF_036380075.1 Lentzea sp.
GGTCTGGGGGCAGCGCCCCCAGGTGGAAGCACGCAACAGGCACCCGCCAACGAAATGGGGGACGCACGCTGACGCAGGCGTCCCCCCGACCTGAGACCCCCTTGCAACTCAACCTACTCAGGGGGTCCGACAGGATCAGAAAGCCAAGGCCTCCCGACCGAAGAGGATCAGAGGTTCGGGAACCAGATCTTGATCTCCCGCTCAGCCGACTCGGCCGAGTCCGACCCGTGCACCAGGTTGTACTGCACCTCGGTGCCGAAGTCGCCGCGAATCGTGCCGGGCGTCGCCTTCTCGACGGGGTCGGTCCCACCGGCGAGCTGGCGGAACGCCGGGATCGCCCGGACACCCTCGACGACGAGCGCGACCAGCGGCCCACCGGTGATGAAGTCGACCAGGTCGCCGTAGAACGGCTTGCCGTCGTGCTCGGCGTAGTGCTGCTCGGCGGTGGCGCGGTCCGCCGTCCGCAGCTCCAGGGCGGCGAGCTTCAGCCCCTTGCGCTCGATGCGGGCGATCACCTCGCCAACGAGACCACGCTCAACGCCATCGGGCTTAACGAGAACCAGGGTGCGCTCGGACACGACGGTACGACTCCTCGAAGAACTGGTACGGGATGTGCGGACAGGGTAGCGAACGCCACAGCTGACATAGTGCGCAGCGTGAGTGCAAAGCACACCGGATCCGCGTTGACCGGCGCCGCGGTCCTGTTCGTCCTCCTGAGGCTCCTCGCGGTCTCCCACTACGACTGGCACACCGCCTTCGCCCTGCTTCACACCCTGGAGCTGGACGACGCGCCCGGTCTGTTCCTGGGCACGTTCATGGCCGACGACCGCATCAGCACGGTTCTGCTGATGATCGTCACGCCGGTGACGTTCTTCTACTTCATCCGCACTCGCAAGGAGCCGGACAACGCGCACGCGACGCCGCTGCTGGCGTTGATCGTGCTCGCGGCGCTGATGGTGTCCCACACGCTGACCTTCCACCGCTGGTGGGTCGCGCCGGGTGCCGTGGTGATCGGCGCGGTGATGGTGCTGGCCATCCGCAACGCGCGGTGGTTGCTGCACTGGTTCGCGTGGATCCTCGCGGGCACGGCGCTCACCGTCGCCGCGGTCGTCAGCACGCCGTGGGTGCCGAAGGAACGCATCAACGACCAGGACGAGGTCTACGTCTTCGAGACCAGCCCCGGCTTCCTGAAGGTCCTCAAGGCGCAGGACCGCGAGTTCACGATCCTGCGCACCGAGGACGTCCGCAAGCGCGAGGAGCTCAAGGACCACTAGTGCACGAGCACGGGCCGTTCGGAGTGGTCGACGGCCACCTGCCGCAGCACGAACACCGCCAGGCCCAGCGCCACCGCGACCAGCACGGCGGAGATCCAGAACGCCAGGTGGAACCCGGAGGTCAGCGCCTCCAGCCGGCCGACGCCTGACGCCACCAACGACGACGTGTAGGTGGTCGACGCCGTCGCCAGGACGGCCAGGCCCAGGGCGCCGCCCACCTGCGCGGTCGTGTTCACCAGGCCGGACGCGAGGCCCGCCTCGTCGTGCGAGGCGCCGGACATCGCGAGCGACATCAGGGCCGGGAACGACAGCCCGAGGCCGATGCCCAGCGGTGCCACGGCGGGCAGGATGTGCGCGAGGTACGAGCCGTCGACCGGCACCTGCGTGAACACCACCATGCCGGCCAGCATGAAGACCAGGCCCACGATCAGCATTTTGCGCTCGCCGAAGCGGGAGTTCAGGCGGGCCGAGAGCGACACCGAGAACACCGCGATCGCGCCGGCGACCGGCATGAACGCCAGGCCGATCTGCAGCGGCGTGTACTGGAGCACGAGCTGCATGTAGAGCGTGCCGAGGAAGAACAGGCCGAACATGCCCGCGACCATCGAGATCTGCACCAGGTTCGCGCCGGTCACGTTGCGGGACTTGAACACCCGCAACGGCAGCAGCGGCTTCGCGGCGGTCCGCTGCCTCACCACGAACCCGGCGAGCAGGGCCACCGCGACAGCACCCAGGCCGAGGGTGTGGAACGAACCGAAGCCGTAGTGCTCGACCTTCACGATCGTGTACACCCCGAGCATCACCGCGGCCACGATCAGCAGCGCGCCGAGCACGTCCGCCCCCTCGCGCAGGCCCAGCCCCACCGAGTCCGGCACCAGGCGCACGGCGGCGAAGGCGGCCACCAGGCCGATCGGGATGTTCACGAAGAAGATCCAGTGCCACGACATGGCGTCGGTGAGCACGCCGCCGAGCAGCAGGCCGAGGGACGCGCCGGCGGCCGCGACGAAGCTGAACACGCCGATGGCGCGCCGCTGCTCGTCCTTCTCGGGGAACATCGTCACGACCATGCCGAGCGTCACGGACGTGGCCAGCGCGCCGCCCGCGCCCTGCACGAACCGGGACACGATCAGCATCTCGGCGCTGAAGGACAGGCCGCACAGCAGCGACGCGACCGTGAAGACGCCGAGGCCGATCAGGAACACCTTCTTGTGCCCGATCAGGTCGCCGAGACGGCCCGCGAGCAGGAGCAGACCGCCGTAGGCGATCAGGTACGCGTTCACCACCCAGGCGAGCCCCGCCTGGCCGAACCGCAGGTCCTCCTCGATCGCGGGCAGCGCGACGTTCACGATCGTCTGGTCCAGCACGATCATCAACATCCCCGCGCACAGCACGATCAGCGCGAGCCAGCGCGCGTCGGTCTTCGATCCCCCTGATGTCATGAGAGGAACCGTAACAGATAGTTTTTTACGGGACTATCTCTTACCCAACTGCATGGCGCAGCGCACGCTTGCGCGGCGGCTTCTCACACGGCACGAGAGTGCTCAACCGGCCTTCGACCAGCCGCGTCAGGCCGTTGACCAGGCCCGTTCGTTCGTCATCCGGCAACGACCCCAGCACGCTGCCCACCACGTCGTCGTGCAGGCCGTCGGCCTTCGCCACGATCTGGCGGCCCAGCTCGGTCACGACCACGACGCGCGCACGGCGGTCCGTGGGTGACGGCTTGCGCTCGGCGTACCCGGCGGACTCGAGCGCGTCCATCGTGACGACCATGGTCGTCTTGTCGATGCCGACCCGGTCCGCGATCTCGGTCTGCGTGAGGTCCGCGTCCAGAGCGCTGGAGAGCACGCAGCGGGCTCGCGGAGTCAGTCCGATCTCCGCGAGCCTCGCCGTCAGCTCGGTCTCCAGCGCGTGTCCCGTCCGATGCAGCAGCATCATCAGGTCAGTACACCCCGTCGTGCCCATGGCACCACGGTACCAAATTGATCCGGAACAAAACTGTTTCTCAGCGGAACTATCGCTCCAGCACGACGACCGACCGTGCTGCTCCCACCTTCTTCTCTCCGGTCAACGGCTTCCAGTCACCGGCGGGCAGCGTGACGACCTTCTCGGTCGGGTACGGGTTGATCACCACGACCAGTCCGCGGCGGCCGCTGTCGACGTCGGGGCCGACCGTGTCGTCGACGTGCATGACGATCACGCCGGACTCGGCCGCGGGGAACGACACCTTCTGCTGCACCAGGTCCGCGTTCCCGAGCGAGAACAGCGGCGACGACTGGCGGATCCGCAGCAGTTCCAGGGTCGCGTCCAGCGAGGCCCGCATGTCCGCCGGTGACGGCTTCGGCCGGGCCAGCAACGGCTTCGCGTACGGCCACTTCGACTCGTTGTCCGCCGCGGGCGGCAGACCGCGACCGAAACCGTTGTCGCGCAACGACGGGTCGTAGGAGTTGAACCAGTCACCCGAGTCGTAGCTGTTGCGGTCCAACGACTTCGAGCGCAGGAACTCGGTGCCCGCGTGCACGAACGGCCGTCCCTGCCCCAGCAACGCCGGTGCCAGCGCCACCGTCTGCATCTTCACGCGGTCGGCGGCGGACGTCTCGGGCTTCAGCTTGTACGTCAACGCGTCGAACAACGTCTCGTTGTCGTGCGCGTCGACGTACGTGATGGCCTCCAACGGCTGCCCGGTGTACCCCGCTGCGGAACCGTTGTAGTTCACGTCCCGGCCGGCGACCACGGGCCCGGCCGTCGACCGGAACCGGTACGACGCCATGTTGCCGGCCATGCCGAGCTTCACGAGGTCGCTGTAGTTCTCCAGCCGCGCGGCCACGTCCCCGTTGGCGGGCGAGGAGTTCACGTCCCCGGCCAGCCCGGAGCCGAGACCCTGCACGCGCGGGTCGTCGTCGAACGGGCCGCCGCCGCGAACCGCGTCGCGCAGCCGGTCGCTGAACGTGCCGATGCCCGTTCCGGCCAGGTTCGCCTGGGTGGCCTGCTCGAACCGGGCGTTGCCGGCGACCTCGCCGAAGTCCCATCCCTCGCCGTAGACGCCGATCCTGCGCCCGTCCACGCCGTCCTTCTCCACGGTCAGCGCGTCGAGAGCCGTGCGCACCGCGAGGATGTTGGCCTTCGGGTGGTGGCCCATCAGGTCGAACCGGAACCCGTCGACCTTGTAGGTGCGGGCCCAGCGCACCACCGAGTCCACGACGAGCTTGCCCATCATGGCGTTCTCGGTCGCGGTGTTCGCGCAGCACGTGGAGTTCGCGACCGAACCGTCGAGGTTGAGCCGCTGGTAGTAGCCGGGCACGACCTTGTCGAGCACGGACGCCGGCGCGTCGCCGGAGGCCGCGGTGTGGTTGTAGACCACGTCCACGACCACGCGGTTGCCGTTGTCGTGCAACGACTTCACCATGTCGCGGTACTGCTTCGAGCGCGCCCACCCGTTCTGCGCGT
>NZ_DASVFL010000390.1:0-3164 GCF_036380075.1 Lentzea sp.
TCGAGCGGATGGAGACCATCGAGAAGTACGACTCCGACGACGACGCGTCGATGGCGGCGAACAACACCTCGGCGTTCAACTGCCGACCGATCACCGGCGGCACGGCCTGGTCCAACCACTCCTACGGGCGGGCCATCGACATCGACACCGTGCAGAACCCGTACATCTCCCGCAGTGGCGCGGTCTACCCGCCCAACGGCGCGCCCTACGTCGACCGCACCCAGCACGCGCCCGGCATGATCCACGCGGGCGACGCCACCGAGCAGGCGTTCACCACGCGCGGCTGGACGTGGGGCGGTTCCTGGGACACCCCGATCGACTACCAGCACTTCGAGAAGCCCTGACCCCGGCCGCGCCGAGACCGCACTCGAGGGTGCGGTTCCCCGGTCCGTGCTCAGGAAGATCCCCTCGCGACGTCAGCCGATGTTTGTCCGGAAGCCGGTAAACGCAACGCCGCCGGCGTGAGTCTTCCCAAGTGATGGCTGACTACGACGACTTCGCCCGAGCGCAACTGCCGCGGTTGTTGCGGTACGCGACGATGCTCACCGGCGAGCGGGAGCAGGCGGCTGACCTGGTGCAGGACGTGCTGGTCAAGATGTACCGGCACTGGGCCCGGATCAGCCGCGCGGACCACCCGGAGCGGTACGTGCTGCGGATGGTGACCAACGGCTACCTGTCCTGGCGACACAGCTGGTCCGCACGCGTGATCACGTCGGGGGACCTCCCCGACGAGGCACGGGCGGACGACTTCGCGTCGGACCACGCCGCGCGCGAGGACATGTGGCAGCGCCTGGCACGGCTGCCCAAGCGCCAACGCGCGGTGATGGTGCTGCGGTACTACGAGCAGATGCCCGACTCCGAGATCGCCGGGCTGCTGGGCTGCGCCCAGGCCACCGTCCGCGCACACGCCCACAAGGCATTGGCCGCACTGCGAAACGGCTTGGTCATCGAGCAGATGGCGCAGGCCAGGGAGACGGGATGAACATCGAGAACCTGATCAAGGACACCTTCACGGCGCGCGAGGACGACGCGCCCGACAGCGACGCGGTCCTCGCCGCGGCGCGGCGGCGCATCGACAACAGGCGTTCCGGGCTGAGCCGGCCGTTGGCGGTGGCCGCCGGGGCGACCGTGCTGACCCTCGGCGCGGTCACTGCCGTGGTGCTGAACCGGCCGGACTCCGCGGAGCCGTCCCGGACGATCGACACCGCCGGCGGAGCGCAGAGCAACCAGGCCACGGCGCCGGCCGCCGACGGTCTTCAGATGCCCTACTCCCTCGGCTGGCTCCCACCGGGCACGGTCGCCTACCGGGCGCAGCGGATCAACATCGGGTCCGCCGCGGCGACCCCCGGCACGCCCCTGTACGGCGGCGAGTACATGCTCACCGTCACCGACGGCGGCCAGGTGCTGGAGGTCGACGTCCAGCACTTCCGGATGGTGACGGTGGACGAGGCGATGTTCAAGTCGGGCCCCGGCCGGCCGGTGAACGTCAAGGGACAGCGCGGGGTCGAGAGCTCCGTGTCCACCGGGCCGGGTGGGTACGAGCTGTACGTGACGCACCCCGACGGCGGCTCGATGTACGTGAACGTGTCCGCCGCGCAGGGCAGCACCGCGTCCGTCCAGCAACTCGTCGACGCCGGCCGCCGCATCGCGGAGAACATCCGGTTCCCCGGCGCGACGACCGTCACCCCGGCGTACGGGCTGCGCGAGCTGCCCGACGGCATGCGGATCTGCGCCTTCAGCGTCGACCAGGGCCTGGGCCGTTCCACGGGCACGCCGGTGACCAACACGAGCTACTCGCTGGGCACGTGCACCGTCTTCCCGACGGTGAACGTCAGCAGCGCTGTCGTCGGCACCCCGCCCGGTACGCCGGGAAAGCCCGTGCAGGGTCACGCGACGCGCTACACCGACGAGGGCGGCTACCACCGGTTGTGGGTCCTCGACGCGCTCGGGGACGCTCCGGTCGTCGTCGCCGGCCAGGTGACCGAGGCCGAGCTGTACGACGTCGCCAACCGGCTCGTCCTGCCGCACTGACCGCTCGACCAGAGGTGGGCCAGAACCCGTTGCCACTGGGGGTACGGGTTCCGGTCACCCCGGACGCGCTTCAGGCGTCGTCACGCGCCGCATGTCCGTTGTGGACCAAGCTCGTGCTCCGAGCAGCAGTCCCGCCGCGACGGTCAGCAGCTGAAGACGCTGGACCAGCCCGGCGCCGGGCTGGTTGACCAGCAGCGCGGACAGCGCACCGGTCACGGCGAGCAGGACGAGCACCGCTCTGGCACTCCACCAGCGGGTGCGCCGTTCCAGGACCACGGCCGCGCCGAGAGCGCCGGCGAACGTCAGCACGCTCGTCACCTGGTGCAGCCGGTGGCTGAGCGACACGGCGCCGCTGACCTCCCGGCCGCGGCACAGCGCATCGGCGCTGGGTGCGCAGTCCAGCGCCAGCGCGGTGTCGGCGAGGGTCGCGAGAGCGAAGATGAGCACAGCCGCGACCGCCCACCGTCCGCGCAGCCGGATGGAGGCGGCCAGCAGGCACAGGGCGGCGAGCGCGTCGGTGGCGCGGAACAGCCACCGGAACGGCTGGTCACCGGCGAGCAGTTCGCTCACGTAGCTGTCCACCGGGGACAGTCCGGTCGACAGCACCGGTTCGAGGAGCCAGCACGAGTACAGGACCGCGGCGGCGACGAGCCACCCACCCGGCCGGGTGAACGGGCGGGAACGGCCGCGGCTCCGCGACCTCTGCTCCGACACGCTCGTCTCCTCCTTCCGCCATGCTGTGTTCCGTGGTCACCGTCGCGGGCTCGAACCTGCACCTCGTGGTGGACGGACCGGCGGACGCCCCGCCGGTCGTGCTGGTCTCCGGTCTGGCCGGCGCGGTCGCCGACTGGGACCCGGTTACCCAGTTGCTCGCGCCTTCAGCGCGGGTGGTGCGATTCGACCGGCCAGGGAACGGGGAGAGCACCCCGTCGTCCGAGTTCCCGTCGGCGCGGCGCGAAGTGGCGGTGCTCGACGCGGTCGTCGACGTCGCGGGCGGTCCGGCCGTGCTCGTCGGGCACTCGCTCGCCGGGCTGCACGTGGAGGCATACGCGCGGTTGCGGCCCGAACGGGTGCGCGGCGCGGTGCTCGTGGACCCCAGCCTCGTGCCGCCGGGGATCGGCCGCCCGGTCGAC
>NZ_DASVFL010000391.1:0-43123 GCF_036380075.1 Lentzea sp.
GCCGTTGGCGCGCATGGACTGCACGGCGAGGCCGTGGCCCAGCAGCAGGTGGTGCGCCGCCGCCAGCGAGCCGTGCCCCTCGCGTGCGCCGGGGGCGTGCCGGCCCTCGCCGTAGCCCACGACCGCCGAGCAGTACGGCTCGTTCAGCGTGGTCCACTTCGTGACGACGTCCGAGAGCGCCTCGTGGACGGTCGCGGAGTAGTCGGCGAACCAGCCGGCGGTGTCGCGGTTGCGCCAGCCGCCCTGGTCCTCCAGCGCCTGCGGCAGGTCCCAGTGGTAGAGCGTGATGAACGGCTCGACCCCGTTGTCCAGCAACGACTCCACGAGCCGCCGGTAGAAGTCGAGGCCGCGCTGCTCGACCCGGCCGCGGCCCTCCGGCAGGATCCGCGACCACGAGACGGAGAAGCGGTACGCGTCGACACCCAGGTCGACGAGCAGCCGCACGTCCTGCTTCCAGAGGTGGTAGTGGTCGGCGGCCACCTCGCCCGTGTCGCCGTTCGCGACCGCGCCGGGCACGGCCGAGAAGGTGTCCCAGATGGACGGACCGCGGCCGTCGAGGCGCGCCGCTCCCTCGATCTGGTAGGCCGAGGTCGCCACGCCCCAGCGGAAGCCGGCGGGAAAGCTCACAACAGTCTCCTCAGGCAGGGGTCTCAGCCCTTGACGGCGCCGGACATGATGCCGCCGACGATCTGGCGGCCGAACAACAGGAACACGAGCAGCACGGGGACCGTGCCGATCGTCGCGGCGGTCAGCACCAGCGTGTAGTCGGTGGTGTAGCCGCTGGCCAGGGTGGACAGGGCGGTCTGCACCGTCGGGTTCTCCGGCACCAGCACGACGAGCGGCCAGAAGAAGTCGTTCCACGCCTGCATGAACGTGAACAACCCCAGCACCGCCGCCGCCGGCCGCGCCGCGGGCAGCGCCACGTGCCAGAACAGCCGCAGGGAGTGGCAGCCGTCCATCCGGCCGGCCTCGAGCAGCTCGTCCGGGATGGCCCGCTCGAAGTACTGCCGCATGAAGAACACGCCGAACGCGGTCACCAGGCCCGGGACGATCACCGCGTGGATCTCGCCGGCCCAGCCGAACTCGCTCATCATCATGTACAGCGGGATGATGCCGAGCTCGGTCGGGATGGCCTGCGTGCCGATGACGAGCAGCAGCAACACGTTGCGGCCGCGGAACTTCATCTTGGCGAACGCGAACCCGGCCAGCGTCGAGAACAGCACCACCGACACGGTCACCGTGCCCGAGACGACGATCGAGTTCATCAGCGCCAGCGCGAAGTCCGTGGTGTCGAAGACGCGCGCGATGTTCTCGAACAGGTGCCCGCCCGGCACGAGGACCGGCGGCACGCTGTCGATCGCGTCCGGTGTCTGCGACGACACCACGAACGACCAGTACACGGGGAACGCCGATCCGGCCAGCACCGCGATCAGCGCGGCGTAGGTCCACGGCCCGGCGGCGCGCCGGACGAGCCGGCGCGCCTTCGTCACCGGACCCGCGGGACGCACCGGTGCGGGAGGATCCAGCACTGCGGTCATGGTGTCCTCACTCCGTCTGGATCCGTTTGGTCACCAGGTACCCGAGTCCGGCGACGAGGACCGTGGCGATCGCGAGCACGACGGCGATCGCCGAGCTGTAGCCGAAGTCGTACTTGGTGAAGCCCTGTTCGTAGAGGTAGAGCGCGGCCGTCTGGAACTGCCGGTCCGAGCCGCCGGTCGCGGCCGCCGCGCCGGGGTTGAACAGCAGCGGCTCGGCGAGCAGCCGCATGTTCCCGGTGGTCGCGATGATCGTCGTGAAGATGATCTGCGGCCGCAGCAGCGGGACGGTGATCCGCCAGAACTGCTGCCAGCCGCTCGCGCCGTCCAGCGTGGCCGCCTCGTACAGGCTGGGCGAGATGGCCTGCATCGACGCCAGGAAGATCAGCGCGTGGTAGCCGGTCCAGCGCCACACCACCATCACGGCGATCGCGACGTGCGAGGACGCCGTGCCGGCCTGCCAGTCGATCTGCCCGGCGCCGAACAGCTCCAGCACCCAGTTGACCAGGCCGAAGTCCCGGCCGAACAGCTGCGCGAAGATGATCGTCACCGCGGCGACCGACGTGATGTTCGGCAGGATCACGCCCATCCGGAACAGCGTGCGGGTGCGCACCTTGCGGTTGAGCAGCGCCGCGACACCCAGCGCGAACAGGATCTGCGGCACCGTCGTGAGCAGCCACAGGCTGAGCGTGTTGCCCATGGCGTTCCAGAAGTACGGGTCCGCGAACAGCGCCGCGTAGTTGTCGAACCAGACCAGGTGGGCGGCGCTCTCGTCGAGCAGGTTGCGTTCCTGCAGCGACACCCAGATGGTGAAGAGCAGGGGGAACAGCCCGAAGACACCGAAAATCAGGAAGTACGGCGCCACGTACGCGTAGGGCGCGAACTTCGTGTCCCAGCGGTGCCTCCTGGCCGCCCTGTCCAGGACTGGTGGGTCCATCACGACCATGTCAGCGCGTCACTTCTGGACGTCGCCGACGAACTGGCGCCACGAGTCCTCGCCGTTCTGCTTGCCCTGCTCGACGCGCTGCATCGCGTTGCCGATCGCCGTCTGGATGTCGCCGGCCTTCGGGCCCTGGTACTGCGGGTTCAGCTTCTTGGCCGCGTCGGTGAAGAGCTTGCCGATCGGCGCGTCGTTGAAGTACGGGTTCTTGAAGTCGACGATCGACGGGTCCTCGTACAGCTTCGGGATCGACGGCAGCAGCCCGGCGCTCTTGAACACCTTCGCCTGCTGCTCGGGCGCGGTCAGCCACGCCGCCAGCTCCACGGCCTTGTCGACGTTCTTGCCCGACTTCGGCACCGTCAGGTACGAGCCGCCCCAGTTGCCGCCACCGCCGGGGACGGAGGTGACGTCCCACTTGCCCGCCGCCTCGGGACCGGACTGGTCCTTGATCTTGGCCATCTGCCACGCCGGGCAGGTCACCGTCGCGAACTGGCCCTGCTTGAACCCGGTGTTCCAGACGGGCGTGGAGTAGAGCAGCTTCGACGAGAGACCCGAGTTGACGCCGTCGACCACGAGGTCCCAGGCCGCCTTGACCTCCTTGTTGTCGCCCACGACGATCTTGTCGGACTTGTCGTAGTAGCCGACCGACGCCTGGCCGACGATCGCGTTGAGCACCGTCGGGCCGCCGTCGAACCACTTCACGCCGTCGGGCGCCTTCTCCTGGAACTTCTTGCCGGCGTTCATGAAGTCCTGCCAGGTCGGCCACAGCGCGGCGACCTGGTCGCGGTCGGCGGGCAGCCCGGCGTTCTGCAGCAGGTCGCGGCGGTAGCAGATGGCGAGGCCGCCGACGTCGGTGCCGTAGCCGATCTGCTTGCCGTCCTTGCTCAGCGACCCCTCCCACTTCCACGGCAGCCAGCGCTCCTTGAGCTGGTCACCGCCCTTGGTGTTGAGGTCGACGAACTTGTCCGGCGTCGCCTTGAACTGGTTGATGTAGCCGGTGTCGACCGCCTCGATGTCCGCGGCACCGCTGTTGGTGGCGAGGTGCGCCGCGAGGTTCTTGTGGTGGTCGGAGTAGGACGCGGTGCGGTCGGTGATCTCGACGTCCGGGTGCGCGGCCGCGTACTCCTTGAGCAGCTCGGCGTACCCGAAGTTGCCGAACAAGCCGATGGACAGCTTGGTCTTCCCGCCGGAAGCGGTGTCACTGCCGCAACCGCTGAGCACCACGGCGGTCGCCAGCACGGCGCAGCCGAGGGCGAGTGCTTTCGGGCGCATTCAAGGGCCTCCGTCGTTTTTTGGGCGCGTTCCAGCCCAACAGGTGGTTCTTCGAGCGGGGTGCCGGCGTCGCTGAGAATCGCCGGACGAAGATGTGTGGCGCCTATGACAACGGGGTTACGTGGTGGACGTCAAGTAACGAGATGATAAACAGATCAACTTCCGCAACCGTTTGACTAGGAGAAGTGCAGCTCCTACGGTGATGTAACCGCTTACGGTGAAACGGAGGCCAGATGGCGACCGGGCGTGAGATCGCCCAGCTCTGCGGCGTTTCCGTCGCGACGGTGTCACGTGTCTTCAACCAGCCGGAAACGGTGAACGGGGAAACGCGTGAACGCGTCCTGCGGGTCGCGAAGGAGCTGGACTACCGGCCCAACGAGGCCGCACGCGCCTTGTCGACGAAGCAGTCCACGATGATCGGACTGGTCTGGGACACCGACCACCGCAGGCCGGGCTGGCGGCACCCGTACCTCCAGGACCTGCTGATCGGGCTGAAGTCCGCACTCAGCGCGCACGGCTACCACCTGCTGATGCTCGCGACCAGCGGCGACGCCCGCGAGGTCGGCGCGTCGCTCGCGGACCCGGTCGGCTACGTGAACATGACCCGCCGCCACCACCTCGGCGGGCTGGTCCTCATCGACAGCGGATCGGACGCGGAGGCGTTCGGGTCCTTCGCCCATTCCGGAGTTCCGTGCGTCGCGCTGGACGTCGTGGTCGACGGTCCCCGCGCCACCTACGTCACGTCGGACAACGCGGGCGGCGCCCGTGACGCGGTCCGGCACCTGATGTCGCTGGGGCACACGAAGATCGCCACGATCACCGGTCCGCTGGGCAACCAGCCGTCGGACGCGCGGGTCGCGGGCTATCGCAAGGCCCTGCGGGACGCGGGCATCCCGGAGCGCTTCGACTACGTCGAGACGGGCGACTTCTACCGGGCGAGCGGAACCGCTGCCATGAAACGACTGCTGGCGCTGGACGAGCCGCCGACCGCGGTGTTCGCGGCCAGCGACGAGATGGCGGTCGGCGCGCTGCTCGCGGCCCGTGCCGCCGGGCTGCGGGTGCCGGACGACCTGGCGCTCGTCGGGTTCGACGACATCGAGGTCGCGTCCGTGGTCGAGCCGGCGCTGACCACCGTGGCCCAGGACAAGCCCGGGTTCGGGGTGGCGGCCGCCAAGGCGATCATGGCGATGGTCACCGGCGCCGGGCCGGAAGGTCCTGTCGTGCTGCCGACCCGGCTGGTGGTCAGGGAGTCCTGCGGAGCCTGATCGGGCCCGCCTGCCGCCGCGGCGGGCCCGATCACCCTTTCAGCCCCGCGCGTTGACGTGCAGGGCGAGCGCGACGCCGCCGCCCAGCGTCGCGGTGAACCTGCCGGAGGAGTCGACGGTCACGCGCGCGCAGCCGTTCTCCTGGACGTTGCAGTAGGTTCCCGCGGGCAGCGCCGTCTGGAACGTCCGCGTCACGGCGAAGGTCTCGCGGTTGATCGCCACGAAACCCTTGTTGCCGCGCCCGAACGCGATCGCGTCGTAGCCGTTGTCCCACCAGTTGTTCACGTCGGTGCCGGCGACGGTGTTGCGGAACGCCACCATGTTCGCGATCTGCGTCCACGCGTGCTGGCACTTCCAGCCGCTGTAGCAGACCGAGTTTCCGGGCGGGCCCGCGTCCTTGTCGCTGAACTCGTACCCGGAGTAGACCTGCGGCGCGCCGTAGTTCCAGGCGAGCATGAACACGTTCGCGAGCGTGTAGGTCGAGTTGTCCTTGTAGGTCAACGTCGAGCCGTTGCGCTCGGTGTCCCAGTTGTCCACGAACGGCCGTGCCTGACCGCTGGGCAGGAAGCCCCACGACTGGCCGAACGTGCGCAGGTACGCCAGGTTCTCGTTGGTGAAGATCCGCTTGAGGTCGTAGGCGTAGCGGAACTCGTCCACGTCACCGGAACCCGTGTACTCGCCGGGCTGCACCGCCTCGCCCGCGCCGTAGATGACCTCGTGCACCCAGAAGACGTTCGGGTTGGTCAGCCGCGACTTGATGGCGGACAGGTCGGCGGCGGCGATGTGCTTGGCCGCGTCGACCCGGAAGCCGTCGACGCCCATGCCGATCAGCCGGTTCAGGTAGCCGGCGATCGCACCGCGCACGTAGTCGCTGCCGGTGTCCAGGTCGGACAGTCCGACGAGCTCGCAGTTCTGGACGTTGGAGCGGTCCTGGTAGTTGCTGATCTGCGAGCGGCACGAGTGGAAGTCCCAGTCGCTGTACACGCCGGGGTAGTTGTACTTGGAGTAGCCGGTGCCGCCGGTGCCGGTGCCCGATCCCGCGCTCATGTGGTTGATCACCGCGTCGGCGATCACCTTCACGCCCGCGTTGTGGCACGTGGAGACCATGTTCCGGAACGCGGTCTCGTCGCCGAGGCGCCCCGCTATCCGGTAGCTGACGGGCTGGTAGGAGGTCCACCACTGTGGACCCTGGATGTGCTCGGTGGCGGGCGAGACCTCCACGTACCCGTAGCCCTTGGGGCCCAGGACGGTGGTGCACTCCGAGGCCACGCGCGAGAACGGCCATTGGAACAGGGTGACTGTGACGTCCTTGTTGCCCGGAGGTGCCGCAAAACCTTGCACCGGTGCGATCAGCGCCAGGGCCAGCGCTGTCGTGAGCAGGACGCGAAAAGCCGAGGAAACCACGTTGTCTCCTTGCTGCAGGGGTTCACCCCAGGTCGTACCAGCCGGTGGGCGGGACCGGGAAGGGGTGCAAGAAGTTTCGCGGCGAATTGGTCCGCGCGCACTATATGGGCCCTCGTCCCGTCCGGCAATGGTGCTGCGCGACGTCCGGCGGCGGTGCGGCGTGGTGCTCGCCCACGTGGTGCCGCGCCACCGCGTGCTTCTAGCCTCGGTGCTCCTGCCTGCAACGACGGAGGCGAGCTCATGCGATTGAGGAACGTGTTCCTGGCACTCGGCGCGGCCACCGGGCTGGCCGCCGCATCCCTGTCGATCTCGCTCGCGGCGGTTCCCGCGCCGCAACCCGGCTCTCTCGCCAGGTACGACATCACCGGCACGTACGTCAGCGGTCTGTCGTCCGGCGGCTTCATGGCGAACCAGCTCCACGTCGCCTACTCGGGCCTGTTCCAGGGCGCGGGCATCTTCTCCGCCGGCCCCTACGACTGCGCCCAGAACAACCTCAGCACGGCGCTTTCCGCCTGCATGGACACCGTGCTGCCGCGCAAGACCCCGGCCGAGCTCGAAGCCCTGACGCGGACCCGTGCCTCCGCCGGTTCGGTGGACTCACCGCAGAACCTCTCGGGCGACCCCGTGTGGCTGTTCCACGGCACCGCGGACCAGACGGTCGACGCCGCCGTGAACAACGACCTCGCCACCTACTACCGCGACTTCGGCGCACGGGTCGTCTACAACAACTCGTCGGCCTCCGGGCACGCCTGGGTCAGTCCTATCGGACCGAACGCCTGCGGGGCGACTTCTTCGCCGTACGTCAACAAGTGCGGCACCACCGACCCCGTGCGGGAGATGCTCGGGCACCTGTTCGGTTCGGTGACCACGGCCGCGTCCTCGCTGACCGGCAAGCTGGTGCAGTTCGACCAGAACACCTACGTGCCGGGCGGCAACGCCTCCGCGGTGAGCATGGGCCGGGAGGGCTTCGCCTACGTGCCGCGGGCCTGCGACACCGGGCCCTGCAAGCTGATGGTGACGCTGCACGGGTGCTACCAGTACTTCGGGCTGGTCGGCAACGCGTTGATGGACAAGGCCTACCTCAACGAGTACGCCGACACCAACAACATGATCGTGCTCTACCCGCAGGCCACGACGTCCGGCTCGAACCCGCGCGGCTGCTGGGACTGGTGGGGCTACCAGTCGGCGCAGTACGCGGTGAAGAGCGGGCCGCAGATGGCCGCGGTGGTGAACATGGTCCGGGCTCTGAGCGGCGGGGGAGGGCCGACCACCACCACCACCACCACCACGACGACCACTCAGCCGGTGCCGGAGTGCGTCACGGCTTCCAACTACGCGCACACGGTCGCCGGTCGTGCCTACGCGAACCTCGGGCAGACCTACGCGTTGGGGTCGAACCAGGCGCTCGGGTTGTGGAACACGTTCACGACGAGCGGCATCCGGCAGACGTCCGCGAACTACTGGGTGAAGTGCTGACAGCGGTCGGGCCTGGTGCTGGCCCCACCCCGAGCGCGGGGGCTGACCACATGGTTCAGCCCCCGCCCTCGCGGGACTGTGGCGATCATGAGAACTCTCCTCGTCGCGGCCCTCGTCGCCACGACTCCCTTACCCGCGCTGAACCCCCAGGCCCTCCACGCGGCCATCTCCGACCTGGACCACCCGGCGGCCACGTCCGCGCAGCTCAGGGTCTCCGGCGACGCGGGCCGCTGGTACGGCACGGCGGGAACGGCCGACCTGCGCCGGCCGGTCCGCCCCGGCGACAGGTTCCGGATCGGCAGCGTCACGAAGGTGTTCGTCGCCACGGTCACCCTGCAGCTGGCGCACGAACGCAGGATCGACCTCGGTCAGACCGTCCAGCACTACCTGCCCGGCGTCCTGCCGCCCAGCCTGGAGCCGATCACCGTCGAGCAGCTGCTCAACCACACCAGCGGCATCCCGAACGAGGTCGAGATGCCCGATCTCAGCACGCCGGAGAAGGTCCTCGACCACCGCTACGACCGGTGGGCGCCAGGGGAACGCGCGCGGCACATCCCCGACACCCCGGCCAAGTTCGCGCCCGGCACGCGGCAGGAGTACCGCGGGATCAACTACGTGCTCGCCGCCATGCTGGTCGAGGAGGTCACCGGCCACGACTACGGCCGGGAGGTCGAGAAGCGGATCCTGCGCCCGCTGCACCTCACCGACACGTACGTGCCCGGCCGCAACGAGACCGCGCTCCGCGGCGCGCACGTGCACGGGTACCTCGACGTGCCGGGGCGGGGGCTGGTCGACGTCAGCGACATCAACACGTCGAGGTCCTACGGCGAGGGCGACATGGTGTCGACGACCGGCGACCTCACCGCGTTCACCAAGGCGCTGTTCAGCGGTCAACTGCTGCCGAAAGCCCTGCTGGACAGGATGTTCACCCTGCCGGACGTGTCCATGCCGGACGGACGGCCCGCCGCGTACGGCGCCGGCCTGCAGACGTTCACGATCAACGGCGTCACGGTGTGGGGCAAGACGGGCGAGCAGTACGGGTACAACGCGGGACTGTTCTCCACCAGGGACCAGCAGCGGCGCATCGCCTACTCGTTCACGCCGACGGCCCGTGACGAGGCGCAGCAGCAGATGACCCTGAGGATCGCCAACGCCGTCACGAGCGCGGGTTGATGCCGTACTGCGCCATCTTGCGGTAGATCGTCGTGCGGCCGATGCCCAGCTCGGCGGACGCCCTGGCGATCGTCGCGCCCGGCGCGGTCAGGCAACGCACGATCTCGTCGCGTTCGAGCGCCTGGAGGCGGCTCAACCGGCGGCCGCCGAGGTGAACGTGACCTCGCGGCCCCGGTCGCGGTGCGCGAAGGAGTGGGCCGGCGGCAGGACGTCGTCCGGGCGGTGGCGCAGGGCGGGGGCCTCGACGACCACGCAGGTGTCGTCCTTACCGAGCTCCGGGGTCCACAGCCGCAGCCAGCCGTCGACCTCGTCGGGGGAGGGTGGCCGGGCGTTGAGCAGGCGTTCGCGGGGGCCTACCACGCGGCGGCCAAGACGGCGCGCAGGCTGCGGCCGGGGGAACCGGTGCGTGGTCATCGGCGCCGGTGGCCCGGGACACATCGGCGTGCAGGTCCTGAAAGCACTGACCGCCGCCGAGGTCATTGTGGTCGATCGCAATCCCGACGCGGTGGCGCTCGCTTCTTCAATCGGCGCCGACCACGGCGTCGTCGCGGACGGATCGCACATTTCATCGGTTCTCGATCTAACTGGTGGTCACGGCGCGGAAACCGTCATTGATTTCGTCGGAGAGGGAGGGGCCACTCGGGACGGTGTGGCCGTGTTGCGGCGGGCCGGCGACTACCACGTCGTCGGATATGGCGAGAACATCGACGTGCCCGCGATCGACATCATCTCGGCGGAGATCAACCTGATCGGCAACCTCGTGGGGTCCTGCAACGACCTCTGCGAGCTGATGGTGCTGGCAGCGCAGGGGAGGGTCGCGCTGCACACGCGGAAGTACCCGCTGGACAGGTTCCGGGACGCGATCGACGACCTGGACGCCGGCCGGGTGCGGGGGCGCGCGCTCCTCACGCCCTGACGAAAGTGGACTCCCCGGCCCGATCTCCTCGGCAGCCGGCCCGTAACCGGGGCCGGCTGCCGTCGTTGTTCCGGGAGGAGCCGTCCACGGGACGGGCGGACTCGCGTGGTAGAACGTTCCGGAGGTGAACCCTCAAGATCGTCGCCGGTGGGCCCGCAGCCGTGGCGTTGATCACCATCGAGGAATGACCCGCTCCACCACGTCCGCTCCCGGCAGTCGGGACGCCGTCGCTTTTCCGAGCCCCCGGTGACGGAAAGCAACGACCGGTCGCACCCCGTCCTGCTCGGAGCGCTTTGGCGTGCCCTTGTCAAGGTCTCGGTGCAATAGTTGCTACGTTTCTGGTGTTCACTTCGATAAACACCGCTCACGCGCCCCTACCTGGGAAAGCGCCTTCCTGTCCCGTCGCGCAGGACTCAACTCGGGAACGGGGGTGTTGCACAGAGCATCTGACTGAGTACTCTGCTCACACCCCCTCAAGATCATCGCTGTTGATCATGCTCATCGAGCGGTGCTATCTTTCCGTCGCCAATTCGGGTGGTCGTGGAGCGTTGTGAAGCTGAAGAACGTGCCGGACACGAATTACAAGACAATTCGTTCTCGGCTCACTGGTGTCGTGGTGGTTCCCAGCATCGTCCTCTTGGTGATGTGGGCGCTGTTCTCGTCCTACACGGTGTTCGAGGGGCTGTACCTCCAGCTGGTCGCCGCCGGCGCGCGTGACGCGTCGATTCCCGCCGTGCAGTCGTTCGCGTCGTTGCAGAAGGAACGCGAGCTGACCATGACGAGCCTGAGCAAGCCGGGTGCGGGGACGACCGCGCTGCTCAAGCAGCAGCAGGAGACCGACGCGGACGTCGACTCGATGAAGAAGGCGTTCGCCGAGCTCGCGTCCCAGGCGCCGCAGGAGGTGGTCGACAAGATCAACAAGCTCAACGCGGTCCTCGACCAGCTGCCGGAGCAGCGCGAGCGCGTCGAGTCGGGCACGGCGCTCAAGCCCGAGATCTACCGGTACTACAACAGCGTGCTCGACGCCGGCGCCTCGCTGTTCAGCACCCAGGCCCGCATCGTGCCGGACGCCGAGACGGTGCAGGGCGCGCTCGTCGGCTTCCAGTACTTCCTGGCCAACGACGCGATGTCGCGGTCCAGCTCGCTCGCCGCCGCCGCGGTGGCCGCGGGCAGGTTCACGCCGGAGGAGCACCGCGAGTTCGTCACCCTCGTCGGCGGGTACCGCTCGTACCTGACCTCGACCGAGCCCGACTCGCTGCCGAACGTGCGCGACCACTACAAGGAGATCGTCAGCAGCGCCCAGTGGCAGCAGCTGGTGAACCTCGAGAACCGCCTGCTCCAGAACGCGGAACGGCCCATCGGCAACTCCGTCACCCTCGCCGACTGGGAGTCCGCCAGCCGCTCGGTGTCGGCCGAGCTGACCACGCTGGTGCAGGAGCAGACGACCGGCGCCGTGAACATCGCCATGGCCAACGGCGAGAGCAAGTTCACCCAGGTGCTGATCGGCTCGCTGATCGCCCTCGTCGCGGTGATCATCGGGATCTTCCTGGCCGTGCGCATCTCCAGCCGCCTGGTCAACAAGGCGTTGATCGTCCGCCTCACGAACCTGAAGAGCGACTCCCTCAAGCTCGCCCACGAGCGGCTGCCCAACATCGTCGAGCGGCTGCGCGACGGCAAGCACGTCGACGTGGCGGCCGAGGTCCCCGCGCTCGACTACGGCAACGACGAGATCGGCCAGGTGGCCGACGCGTTCAACGCCGCGCAGTACACCGCGGTCGCCGCGGCGGTGAAGGAGAGCCAGACGCGCGAGGGCGTGAACCGGGTCTTCCTCGACATCGCCCGCCGCAACCAGGGTCTCGTGCACCGCCAGCTCAAGATCCTCGACAAGCTGGAGCGCGAGGAGGAGAACCCCGACCACCTCGACGCGTTCTTCCAGCTCGACCACCTCGCCACGCGCGCCCGCCGCAACGCCGAGAACCTGATCATCCTCACCGGTGAGCAGCCCGGCAGGCAGTGGCGCAAGCCCGTCCGCATGCTCGACGTCGTGCGCGCGGCGGTCGCGGAGACCGAGCAGTACGCCCGCGTCAAGGTGAACCCGGTGCCCGAGGTGGCGCTGGTCGGCGCCGCCGTCGCGGACGCGATCCACCTGATCGCCGAGCTCGTCGACAACGCGACGTCGTTCTCCTCGCCGCGCTCGCAGGTCGAGGTGCACAGCAGCGAGGTGCCGCAGGGCCTCGTCATCGAGATCGAGGACCACGGTCTCGGCATCAAGGCGGAGGACCGCGAGCAGCACAACGAGATGCTGGCAGCGCCGCCCGACTTCGAGGCGATGCGGCTGCGCGGCGAGTCCCGCCTGGGCCTGTTCGTCGTCGCCCGGCTGGCCGCCCGCCGCGGCGTCCACGTGGAGCTGCGCGACTGCCCGTCCGGCGGCACCATCGCGCTCGTGCTCATCCCGTCCGACCTGATCGTCGGCGAGGCCGGTGCCGCGGACCCCACCGAGGCCACGCAGATGCCGAAGCCGACGTTCCGGCAGCAGACGCTCCAGCAGGCCTCGCACCCGACGCTGCAGGGCGACCTGGCGCAGGAGGACCCGTCCTCCCGGCCGACCGAGACCTTCGCCCTGGACGAGTTCTGGGCAGAGGCCGGGGTGGGAAAAGGCCGCGGCCCGGTCCACCCGCGGGAACCGGAGCTCAGCGGACGTCTGGAACTGCCGCAGGACGAAGGCCACCAGACCGGGGCGTGGCCGGACGACGACCAGGCGGAAGGCGTTGACACGCGTCAGGACAGCAGGCCGGAGCTGCCGCGCCGGAGGCGGCAGCAGCACCTGGTACCGCAACTGGCCAACGACGAGCTCCGGCCGATGCCCGACCTGGCGGAGGTCAACTCCGAGGAACGGGCGGAACGAACTCGCGACGGCATGTCGGCCTTCCAGCGGGGCACGCGCAACGCCCGCCAGGCGGACGACGTCGTGGAACCGTGAATCTGAACGTGGGACGACTGAACACCGAAAGGGCTACTTCAGTGGACGACAAGACCGGCGGGCACCCCGAGCTCAACTGGCTGCTGGACGACCTCGTCTCCAGAGTGATCGGCGCACGCCACGCCGTGGTTCTCTCCGCGGACGGCCTGCTGCTCGCCCGATCTCCTGAACTGTCCAAGGACGACTCCGACCACCTCTCGGCGATGGCGTCGGCGTTCCAGAGCCTCGCGAGGGGCACCGGACGGCACTTCGGCGGCGGACAGGTCCGGCAGACCATCGTGGAGATGGAGCGCGCTCACCTGTTCGTCACGGCGGCGGGCCAGGGCGCCTGCCTCGCGGTGGTCGGGGACGAGGACGCGGACATGGGCATGATCGCCTACGAGATGAACATGCTGGTCAAGCGGGTGGGCAGCTACCTGTCCTCGGCGCCGAGGACACTGGCCTCGCCGAGGCTCCCCAACGCGCTCGGCCTGTCATGAGCCAGCACTCGGCGGACTGGTGGTACGACGAGGCGGCGGGCCCCCTGGTCCGCCCCTACGCCATGACGAGCGGTCGCACCAGACCCAAGCCGGCCGGTGACGAGCTGACGCTGACGACCCAGGTCCGGGCGCTCCGCACGACCTCGGACCAGGCGTCGCTCCTCGTGGAGCACCTCGAGATCATCAAGCTGTGCCGGAAACCGCTGTCCGTCGCGGAGGTCGCCGCCTACCTGAACGCGCCGCTGGTCGTCGTGAAGGTGCTGCTGAGCGACCTCATCCAGCGCGGTGACGTCATCACGCGCGACCCGTCGCGGACCGCGGTCCCGATGGACCTGAACCTACTCCAGAAGGTGCTCGATGGTGTCCGTGCAATCTGAGGGGCGGCGCGAGGAGCTGCTCGTCCCCTCGTCGGTCAAGATCGTCGTCGCCGGCGGGTTCGGCGTCGGCAAGACCACGATGGTCGGCGCGGTCAGCGAGATCACCCCGCTGCGGACCGAGGAGCTGCTCACCGAGGCCGGCGAGGAGATCGACGACCTCGCCGGTGTCGAGGGCAAGAACACGACGACGGTCGCACTGGACTTCGGGCGCATCACCATCAACCCCGAGCTGGTGCTGTACCTGTTCGGCACGCCGGGCCAGGACCGCTTCTGGTTCATGTGGGACGAGCTGTCCGTCGGCTCGATCGGCGCGGTCGTGCTCGTGGACACCCGCAGGCTCGACGCGGGCTTCGGCGCCATCGACTTCTTCGAGCGCAGGGGCATCCCGTTCGTCGTGGCCGTGAACTGCTTCGAGGGCAGCCACACCTACACGGCGGACGAGATGCGCCAGGCGCTCGACGTCGCGGACACGGTGCCGCTGGTGCTGTGCGACGCCCGCGACCGCGAGTCGTGCAAGGCGGTGCTGGCGCGCGTGATCGAGCACGCGATGAACCGGCTCGACGCGATGGCCGGCTGAGACCTGCGACGGAGCGAGGCCGGGAGAACCGGCCTCGCCGAACGCGTCAGACCTCGCGGACCTGGTCGAGCCTGCACCGGAACGGCCGCAGCATGGCCGGTGCCTCGACGAGCCGGTAGCCGGGCACCTGCGACGGGTTCTTCGCGATGCCGGCGAGCGTCTCCGCCACGTACTCCAGGTGGCTGCGCGTGTAGACGCGGCGTGGAATCGCCAGGCGCACCAGCTCGAACGGCGCCGGCGTGACCAGTTCGCCCGCCTCGTCGATCTCCCCGAGGTAGAGCGAACCCACCTCAGCGCACCGGATTCCTCCTGCCAGGTACAGCTCCGACGCGAGCGCGTGACCGGTGAAGCGGCTCGACGGGATGTGCGGCAACAACCTCGCCGCGTTGAGGTACACGGCGTGCACCCCCGCCGGCCGCACACTGTCCACTCCGGCCTGTCGCGCGCATTCGGCGAGGTAGGCGGTGGACTCGGCCCGCTCCCGCAGGTACAGCGGGTCGGTCACCTCGATCAGGCCCTGCGCGCACATGTCGAGGTCGCGGCCGGAGAGCCCGCCGTAGGTGCGGAACCCCTCGGTGGCGATCAGCAGCAGTTCGCACCGCTTGGCGAGATCCGCGTCGTTGAGGGCGAGCATCCCTCCGATGTGGACGATGCCGTCCTTCTTCAGGCTCAGCACACAGCCGTCGGCCAGCCGGAACGCCAGCTTCGCCACGTCACGTGGACTGCGGCCGAGGTACTTCTCCTCCCGCTGCGTCACGAGCCACGCGTTCTCCGCGAACCGCGCCGCGTCGAGGAAGAACGGCACGCCGTGCTTGCGGCACAACGCGCTCGCCGCCTCCAGGTTCGCCATCGACACCGGCTGCCCGCCGCCGCCGTTGTTGGTGATCGTCATGAGCACCAGGCCGACGTCCTCCGGCCCCGCCAGCACCTCCTCCAACGCGACGAGGTCGATGTCGCCCTTGAACGGCGCGTCGCTGTCGAGGTTCGCGAACGCGGGCGACGGCAGGTCGCGGGCGACGGCACCGACGATCTCCACGTTGGCGCGCGTGGTGTCGAAGTGGGTGTTGCTGACCGAAAGCTGCCCGGGTTGGAGCAACGCGCTGAAGAGGATCCGTTCGGCCGCACGGCCCTGGTGCACCGGGAAGATGTGCTCGTAGCCCGTCAGGTCCTGCGCCACGTCGCGGAAGCGGAACCACGACCGGGCGCCCGCGTAGGTCTCGTCACCGCGCATGCCCGCCGCCTGCTGTTCCGCGGACAGCGCGCCTGTGCCGGAGTCGCTCAGCAGGTCGATCGTCACGTCGTCGGCGGTGAGGTTGAACTGGTTGTAGCCACCGGCGGCGTACACGCGTTCCCGGTACTCGCGGGTGGTGATGGGAATGGGTTCGACGACCTTGATGCGGTACGGCTCCACGACAACGTTGCCTTTCTCCGTGCTGCGGCAGCACTAAACTGACAGAGCGGTGGTGCGCGGAGGTGTCACGTCGTACGCCTCCGAGGACAGGTAGACCGTGACGCCCGGCCGCGGCTTCCCGAGCCGCAGCGACACGTGGGCGATCAGCCCGACGCCCTCGCCCAGCGGCCGCTGGACGATGCTCGTCAGCGCCAGCACGAACGGCTTCGTGTCGAGCCCGCACCGGGTCATCACCGCCAGGACGCGTTCGCACGCCTCCAGGTCGTCCTGCACGTAGTCCCGCACGGGGAGGTAGAGCGAGTAGCCGCTCGGGGTGTCGACGTCGCCGGACAGGAAGGTGTAGCTCGACATCAGCGGCCGCCGGGTGAACGGGCCGGTGCCGCCGCAGGCGAGCTCGACGACGTCCGCCAGCAGGCCGGGGTCGGCGTCCGGCACCGCGGAGGCCGCCCTGACGACGTCCGCCACCACGGCGTCGTCGTGCGACACGTAGGTCTTCACGCGCGCCCGGTCGGAGTCCGCGAGGTCGAGGGCGAAGAACGAGAACCGGTCGAGTCCCTCGCGCCGCAACGCGTGACCGGCGATCGACGGGTAGGCGGCGCTGAGCCCCAGCCGGTCCAGCGCCTCGCGGACGAGGGGGGTCGCGTTCTCCCGGCCGCGTACGTCGGGGTTGAGGTAGACCTTGATCGCGGGGGACGGGCCGGGTCCGACGATCAGCGAGTACCAGAACGCGAACGCGCCCTGCGGGTCCGCGGGCAGGAACAGGTCGCGCACCCGGTCGAGCCGGCCGAGGTCCAGCGCGTGCTCGGTGCTGAACGCCGCGAGCGCGTCGAGCGCGGCGGCGAGGTTCGCCCGGTGGTCCGGCCGCTCGGCGAGCGACTCGACGATCATGCGCACGGTCGGCGGCTCGTTCCGGGCCAAAGCCACCGAGAATTCAACGGGTGTGTGGTCGTCGGCGACGTGGGAAGGCCAATGCGGAACCGCGGAGAGGGGCAGCCCGGAACCGGGACCCAATGCCTGTGCCAGCAGTTTCGACGCGCTTTCCGCGGACCTCGCCAATCCGACGGCGCGCAGCAGGTTGTGGAGTTGTCCGAGGGCGAAATCACGCAATGACACAGCTGGCGCGCTCAAGACGGGGCACTCCTGATCGGCCGGGGAATCAGGTGGGGTCACAATCCTGACGGGGTGGAATGTGAAGTGAATTCTCTCAAGCCACCACACGGGCAGGTCAAGGTCCAACGGGGTAGCGCGGGACACTCTTCGCTGTGATCAACGTTGCACTGCTTGGCCTATTGACAGCCCTGCGGAATCCTGTTTGAGAGTGAAATTGTGTGATTGCGTGCACGTGTGCTATGCGTGATCGCTTTTGGTTTCAAAGAGTGAGGACGGCACCGGGAATGGGACTCGCGAACTCCGGCCCGAATGGTGCCCGGTTGTCCCGGTGCAAATGAAACGGGGTACATCTGCTTTGACAGATGTACCCCGTTCTGTGCCAGGTTGCGGTACCGCTCAGTTCAGCGTCCCCGCACAACGGTCGCGGCCGGGACAGCTGCGGATCAGCCGCACCTCGGGAGCGCCGTCGATCCGGGACGGCGGGGTCACCGCGCCGCCCGGCCACTGCACCGAGATCGCGATCGACGACGCGTTGTTGTCGTAGTTCTTCTCGAGCAGCGCGCGGTCGGAGTTCACGACGTTGACGACGTCGTACACACCGGACGGCACGCGGGTGAGGTCGAGCCACTGGAAGTCGACCTCCTTGCGGTAGTCGTCACCGGAGCCCACGGAGATGCCGAACATCGTGTCCACAGCGGACGGGTCGTGGTGCCCGCACATGTGGCCGTCCAGGCTCCGCGCGAGCTGCCCGGCCGGGCTCTCGTCGGCGGCGGGACGGTGCGGCAGGTCGTCGGGCACCCGGTAGCGGTCGCCGATGCAGAACCCGTTCTTGCGGTCGGTCACGACCACGTCACCACCGGGCGTGCGCAGCTGGAAGTACTCGAAGTGCAGCAGGTGCCAGTGCTCGTGCGTCGGCGCGGGCTCGTAGTAGGCGCTGGACCGGGTGGCGCGACGGGCCTCGGAGTAGCTGCGGGCGATCGATCCGTCCACGCCGGACTGGAGCGCCTGCCGCACCTTCATGGTCTCCACCCCGGTGCCGGCGCGGTGGGCGTGCAGCAGCAACGGGCCGTCGCCGACGTTGTCGATCGCGGTGGTGAACCGGAGGCGGACCGCGCCGATCCGGCCACCGCCGTGCGTGCACTTGCCGCGCGGCTCGGACGCGTCGCGCACCAGGCACACGTCCCAGTCGCGGCACGTGACCGGATCGCCGGAGAACCCGCCGGGACAGCCGACGGGCGCCTGCCGGAGGTCCGGCAGCAGCGGTTCCGGGTCGGCCAGGACCTGCTGGGAGGAGACGAGACTGCTCGCGGTGATCGTCAGTGCTGCGATCACCGCGCCGATTCTGCTGACCATGCGGTGTGCTCCTGTGGCTGAGATTCCTGCGCGTCGCGCAGGAGGAGGTCCGTCACGGAGTTGGAGAGCTCGACGCTCGAGTTCCAGCTCGTGACGTTCGGGTAGACGTGGGCCGTGGTGGCGAGCAGCAGCGGCGTGCCGGGCACCTCGACGGACGGGCGCCGGGTGAGGTATCCCAGCGGGTACACGGGTTCGACGAACGGCGCCTTGAAGACGCGGACCTCGTCGACGTCGTCCGCCGTCAGTCCGGTGTGGACGCCCAGCAGCTGCTCGGTCCAGCGCCGCGCGATGGCGTCCTCGTCCTCCAGGTACAGCGCGGACTCGCGGCCGGTGTAGCGCATGACGTACACGAGGTGCCGGTCGCCGTAGCGCTCGGACCCGGTCAGCGGCGTCATCTCGACGACGCCGTCGAAGTCCGTGCCGGACCGCAGCACCGGCGCCCAGTAGTGCCCGGACAACGGTTTGCGGAGGAAGAACAGCGCGTTGACCACGCCCTGGTACGGCAGCCGCACGTCGGGCAGCAGGCGCGCCAGCTCGTCGTCGGCGATGCTCCTCAGCGCGGGCAGCGGCACGGTGGAGACCGCGCGTTCCGCCTCGACGGTCTCGCCGCCGTCCAGCGTCACGACCACGCGGTCCGGCGTGGTCTCCAGCCGCCGCACGGGGGCCGAGGTGCGGACCTCGCCGCCGCCCGCCTCGATGGACGCGCGCAGGGCGTCGATCACGCTCTTGTAGCCGCCGGCGGGGTAGCCGCGGACGGCCTCGTTGCTCTCCCGGCCGAGCCGCTGCCACACGTACAGCGCGGGCACGTCCGGGAACGCCGAGCCGAACTTGGCGCCGAACATGGGCGCGAGCAGCAGGTTCCAGATCCGGTCGCCGTACAGGCCGCGCAGCCAGTCCTCGGTGCGCATCCGGTCGAGGTCCTTGCCCTCGCCGAGCCGGCGCAGCAGCAGCGACACCACGCCGAACCGGACGCGGTCGGTGAGGCTCAGCGGTGTGAACCGCAGCAGGTCGAGCGCGGAGTTGAACGGGCGCAGGACGCCGTCGACGACCATGCCCATCGTGGTGGGCCGCCAGCCGACGCTCTCCTTGAGCCCCACCTCGTCGAGCAGCGCGAGCAACGCGGCGTCGGTCGGCATCACGCAGTGGTAGAAGCGTTCGACCCACTGGCCGCGCGAGGAGAAGAACGTCCCGAGGCCGCCGAGCTGGTCGCTCGCCTCGAGCAGCGTCACGGGCAGTCCCCCGCGGACGAGCCGGTGCGCGGTGGCGAGGCCGCAGACGCCCCCGCCGATGACGACGACGCGGCCGGGCATCAGAGCTTCTTGAACGGGACGGGCGTGAGCCGGTCACGCGTCAGCAGCAGCAGGTACTGCCGCAGGGTCCTGCCGAGCTTGAGCTTGCTGGCGCCGGGCTTGCGGTCGTACCGCAGCAGCAGCGGGATCTCGGTGACGACGGGCGAGCAGTGCCGCAGCTTCATCAGCAGCTCCACCATGCACGCGAACCCGCGCTCCTCGACCAGCCGCTCGCCCCAGTGCGCGGAGGCGCGGCGCAGCAGGCTCACCCGGTACGCGCGGAAGCCGCTGGAGTAGTCCTGCACACCGTCGACCTTCAGGGCCCTGCCGAGCACGACGGCGGCGCCGCGGGACAGGAAACGGCGGAAGCGCGGTGCGGTCGAGTCGTCGCCGCCTTCGGCGAAGCGCGAGCAGATCACGATGTCGGACCCGGTCGCGATCTCCTCCAGCAGCGCGGGGATCACGCCGGGGTCGTGCGTGTCGTCGGCGTCCATGACGACCACGACGTCCTCCGGCGCGGCATCCGACAGCGCCGCCCGCAGTCCCGACTGGACGGCCTGGCCGAGCCCGAGGTTGACCGGGTGGCGGACCAGCCGGACGTCGAGGCCCCGCACACCGGCCGCGCAGTCGCCCGTGCCGTCGGACGACCCGTCGTCGACCACCCAGACGGTGATCCGGCCGGCGATCTCGACGTCGGCCACGCGCCGCAGCAACCGGGGCAGCGCGGCCGCCTCGTTGTAGGCGGGCAGGACGAGGTGCACGTCGCCGCGGGTGCGGACCGGGTCCTGGACGAGCGTGGCGCCCTCGGCTGAATGCCGGGTGCCGTGTTCGTCGACTCTCACTCAACGCCCCCTCTTCGGTGGCTCGCGGTTGGTGGCGTGAATTATTGACACGACGTGCTAAAGCTTTTGAGGCGCCCCTGGGCGTGTTCAGGGCAGCGGGCACGTCGAAACCTCACCAACCGCATTCGGCGGGACACTGAAGAGGGATATTGATACCCGAAGAGATGATTTTCTCCCGCGCATTCACTCTTTTGCGCAGCCGCGCAGTCAAAACTCCTTCGATCGGATGATCTTTCATGAGTCACATTTCGGCGGACGCCCTCGCGGCCGCACCGCTCCCGTCCCCGCAGGCTGACCCCAGACAGCCGCCCCGGTACGCCGCCCACCCGCACCGCCGGCGCCAGGACCTGCTCAGCCGGGTGAACGCCGTGGCCGTCCTGCTGGTCCTCGTGGACTGCGCGACGCTCGCGTGGGTGTGCCTGGACGGCGGCGTCGGCTGGGGCTGGGGTGGCGCCGTCGCGGCCGCCGTGCTCACGATCAGGGGAGCCTGGCGGCTCTACCGCCGGCGGCTGTGGCTGTCGTGGCTGGAGGACCTGCCGCGGTCCGCCGCGAGCACGGCGCTGGCGTTCGCACTGCTCACCGGCATCGGCCTGGTCGCCGAGGCGCCCGCGGACGACCTGGCCGCCGCGCAGTGGGCGATGGTCGCGTTCGCGCTGGTCGTCGAGCCGGTCAGGTGGTGCGTGTTCTGGTTCGGCCGCTGGTGCCGCCGGCGGTTCGACCGCTGCGACCGCACGATCATCGTCGGCGCGGGCAGCGTCGGCGTGAACCTCGCGAAGACCATGCTCGAGCACCCCCAGTTCGGCCTGCGGCCCGTCGCGTTCGCCGACTCGGGACCCGACCCCGACCGCGAACCGCCCCTGCTGGAGATCGCCGACGGCGACCTGGCCGACGCCATCGTGCGGTACCGGGCGGGCACCGTCGTGGTCGCGTTCTCCCACACCCGCGAGTCGCCGCTGGTCGACGCCGCGATCACCGCCCACCGGATGGGCTGCTCCACGCTCGTCGTGCCCCGCATGTACGAGCTGCACCCCGACGGCCCCGGCATCGAACGGCTGCGCAGCTACCCGCTGATGCGCCTCGGCACGTCGCCGACCAGCAGGCCCACCTGGTGGGTCAAGCGCGCCGCCGACTTCCTGCTGGCCGCGCTCGCCCTGGTGGTGTTGTCGCCGGTCATCGGCCTGTGCGCGCTCGCCGTGCTGGTCGAGAGCGGCCGACCGCTGTTCTTCCGGCAGGTCCGCGTCGGCATGGACGACCGCACGTTCGTCCTCTTCAAGATCCGCAGCGTCCGGCAGTCCGGCGCGGACGACTCGCAGGTCACGTGGTCGGTCGTGGGGGACTCGCGGGTCGGCCCGGTCGGCCGGTTCCTGCGCCGCACGTCGCTCGACGAGCTGCCCCAGCTGTGGAACGTCCTGCGCGGCGACATGAGCATTGTCGGGCCGCGCCCGGAAAGGCCGGGTTTCGTTCGCGAGTTCTCCGCCATTCACGAGCTATATTGGGCGCGTCATCGCGTTCCGACCGGCCTGACGGGGCTCGCTCAGGTGCACGGTTTGCGAGGGGACACCTCGATCGCCGACAGGTCCCGATACGACAACTACTACATCGCGAACTGGTCGTTGTGGCTCGACCTGAGGATTCTACTGATGACTGCGGGTGAGTTGTGTTGTCGGAGAAATCGCTGATACGTCGGTTCGCCGTCGTCGCTCTCGTTCTCCTTTCGAGCGCGTGCACGGCCAGCATGGCCACCGAGCCCCGCGCCACCGGACCGGCGCCGAGACCGCTGGCGCCGTGCGCCTGGTGGTACGCCATCGGCGACTCGCCGACCGCCTGGGAGGTCAAGACCGCGGCCAAGCACTACGACGTGGTCGTGCTCAACGCGTGGGAGACCGCGCACATGCGCAAGCTCCACGAGCTCAACCCCGAGGTGAAGGTCCTGGTGTACAAGGACTTCTCCAGCGTGCGCAACTACCCCGGCGCGGTCGAGGGCAGCCGTGACGCCAAGTACCTGCCCACCGGCGTCGGCTACTTCGCGGCTCAGGAGAGCCACCCCGAGTGGTTCGCCATCAGCACGCTCGGGCAGCGCATCGAGTGGGGCGGCTACCCGCAGCACTGGCAGATGACGGTGTGGGACCCGGCCTACCGGAAGGCCTGGGCGGACGCGGTCGTCGGCGAGGTGCTCCGCGAGGGCTGGGACGGGGTGCTGGCGGACAACGACTTCAGCTCGCTCAAGTACTACTCGACCGCGGTGGTGGCCGGCACCTCCGACGCCGCGGGCACGGACCGGTTGCTGCGCGACGGCCTCGACGACATGCTCGCGCTCACCGGCGACGCCCTGGAGAAGTCCGGGAAGATGCTGGTCCCCAACGTGTCCGAGTCGCAGCTGACGCCGGGCCGGTGGGCGGCGCACTCCCGGTACGCGGGCGCGATGGAGGAGAACTTCGGCCTGCGCGGCGATGACGGCACCGGTGAGCTGATCACGTTCCAGGGCAACCAGTTCAAGGAGCAGCGCGCCCAGGCCGCGCTCGGCGAGTCCTGGCTGCTGCTGGTCACGCACACGAAGTCCGACCAGGAGGAACGCGTCGGGTACGCCTCGGCCGCGCTGCTCGCGAGCCCCCACACCTGCTGGACGCGGGCGAACCCCGACTACAAGAGCCCGTACTGGTCGCTGTACCAGGACGCGCGGCTCGGCGAGGCGGTCGAGAGCGCCGCCCGGCTGGCGAACGGCGTGTGGACCCGCCGCTACAGCGGTGGCTGGGTGGCCGTGAACCCGACGAAGACCTCCGCGCTGCTCACCCCGCCGGAGGGGCTCGTGACGCTGAAGGGCGAGCAGGTCCCGCCGCAGCTGGACCTGCCGCCCGCGGACGCCGTGGTGCTGGTCAACGGTCCGAGGTGGTGAGCTTGCGGTAGAGGTCGAGGTGGCGCCGCGCGCACACCTCGGCGCTGAACCGCTCCCGCGCCCGCGTCGCGAGCTTGGCGCCCGTGCCACCGGGGTCCGGGTGGGCGAAGAGCTCCTGCAGCCGTGCCGCCAGCGCCGTCACGTCGCCCGGCCGCGGGCAGTCGTCGCCGGAGATGCCGAGCATGTCCGCCACACCACCGGTGTCCGTCGCGACCACGGGCTTGCCCGCCGCCATGGCCTCCGCGACGACGAGCGGCTGCTGTTCCATCGTGGACGGCAGCACCAGGGCGTCGTGCTCCAGCAGCAGGTCGGGGACGTCGGACCGGAACCCGAGGAACCGCACGCGGTCGCCGAGCCCCCGCCGCGTGACCCTGCCCTCCGCCTGCATCCTCTGCGGACCGTCGCCGACGACCGTCAGGGTCGCGTCGTCCGGCATCGTGGTCTCCAGCGCGTCCAGCAGGGTGAGCAGTCCCTTGCGCTCGACCAGCAGGCCCACGAAGATCAGGTTCCGGACGGGACCGGTGGGCGGGTTCGTGGCGCCGACCTCGACGCAGTTGTCGATGTGGGTCATGCGGTGCGGCGGGACGTACAGGCGGTCGCGCAGGAACCGCCCCATCTCCCTGGCGGGCACGACCGTCCGGTGCACGACGCGGGCGACGGCGGCGTCCGCCGCCAGCACCGCTCGGGTGTAGGCCGGCGGGGGAGTCGCGCCGCGCACCCCGCGGAACCACGGCTCCTCCACGTCGTCGGGCACGCCGTGGTAGGTGTGCACGATCTTGGTGCCGGTGGTGGAGAGACCCGCGCTCACCAGGCCCGAGCGCCGGTCCTGGGCGTGCACGACGTCGGGCCGCCACGTCCTGAGCGCGGCGCGGGCCAGCCGTGCGGCGCGCACGTCCCCCTTGCGCGGCACGAGGATCTCCTCGAAGAACGGGTCGACCAGGTCGGCGCCCCGGCGCGGGCGCGGGCCGAAGACGCGCACCTCGGCCTGATCGGTCCGGGCCAGTGCGGCGGCCAGGCGCACGGTGACGTCCACCGGGCCACCGCTGTCCTGTGTGAGCAGGTAGGCGATCCGTGTCATCGTCGTCCTTCCACCAGCTTCTCGGTGAGGGTCGTGATCTGGTCGGTCATGCGGTCGCGGTCGAACAGCGCCTCGGCGCGGACCCGGCCGCGCTTGCCCTCGGTAGCCGCGAGCTCCGGGTCGGCGAGTCTCAGCGCAATCGCTTGCGCGAGTGCCGCGGTGTCCTGCGGTGCCACGACTTCGCCCGCGTCGCCGAGGCTCTGCCGCACGCCTTCGACGTCGAACGCGACGACGGAACGTCCGCAGGCCATGGCTTCCAGCGGAACCAATGCCATGCCTTCGGCCCGTGACGGCAGGACTACGACGTCGGCCTGCGCGTAGAAGTCGGCCGGGGCGTCGCTGTGGCCGTGCCAGTGGACGTTCGGGTGGCCGGTGGCCCGCAGCGAGTCCCGGAGGGGACCGTCGCCGACGACCAGCAGTCGGGCGTCCGGCACCCGTTCCAGGACCTGCGGCCAGGCCCGCAGCAGCAGGTCCTGGCCCTTCTGGTGGGCGAGCCGTCCGACGCAGACGGCCGTCGGGGTGTCGTCGTCCTTGGGGCGCGGGCGCAGGTGCCGCGTGTCGACGCCGTTGCAGACGACCTCGGCCGGTGCGGTCACCCCTGCCCGCCGGCCGGCGGCGAGCTCGTCGTCGCTGACGCAGACGAGCAGCCCGGTCCAGCGGGAAGCCGTTGCCTCCCAGCGCCTGCAGGCGCGGCTCAGGAGGCCCTCCGCGACGCCGAACGACCACAGGTGCGGCTGGAACAGCGTCGGCACGCGGCCGCGCAGGACGAGCCGGGCGAGTCCGGCCTTGGAGCTGTGCAGGTGCACCACGTCCGGCCGCAGGCGGTGCAGGGTCCTGCGGAGCGCCCGGAGCTCCGACGCGGTGCGCGGGCCGGGGGACCGGGTCGCGTGCCACGGGTGGACCGGGATGCCCGCCTGCCCGGCCTGGTCGGCGAGCCAGCCGGGCGGGCAGGCGATGCCCACGTCCCAGCCGCGCCGCAGCTGCGCCCCGGCGAGGGCCAGCACCACGACCGCGACCCCGGCCTCGACCGGCTGCGTCACGTGGACGATCTTCACACGCGCTCCTTCAGTCCGATGAGGACGGTGCGGTTCAGCGGCAGGACGACGGCGCAGTAGGCGGTGGCCAGTGCGAGCCCGGTGGCGACGAGGCCGGGAACGCCGGTGCTGTCCGGAAGGACGGCGTGCAGCGCGAAAGCGAGTGCGCCACCCGCCGCCACCGTCGCCACGGGCCGGGCGAACCGGGGGAGCGCGAGTCCGTTGCGGGCCAGCACCAGCCAGGTGATCGGGACCAGCAGCCACACCACGGCGAGCTGGGTGAGGGCGACCGCCTCGGGGCCGAGGCGCGTCGTGAACACCAGCGCCGTCAGCAGGGCGGCGAGGTGGGCGGCTTCGAGGGCGAGGTACTGCCGGGCGTGCCCGGCGGCCCTGATCCCCTGGTACCAGACGTGCAGCAAGCCCAGTCCGAGGCCGTAGCCGCAGAGCAGCACCAGGATCCGCGCCGCACCCGCCCACTGCTGGCCCAGCACGACGACGCCGTCCGCCAGCAGCGCCACGACGACGTACAGGCCACCGGTGACGACGAGCGTCGCGACGGTGAACCGGTGCAGCGTTCCGGGGAGCCGGTCCCGCTGTCCACTTCGGACCAGGTCCGCGCAGAGCGGGAAGAGCACCCCGCCCAGCACGACCGCGACCAGGATGTAGGGCACCCAGGCGATCCGGAACGCGAGCGAGTAGCCGCCCACCGCCTCCGGGCCGAGGACGTGCCCGATGGCGAGGTAGTCGACGTTGACCAGCAGCACGGCGATGAGCGCGCCGGGTCCGACGACGGCCATCCACCGCGCGGCCTCGGACGCGCTGCCGCGGTCCCACACCGGCCTGATCCGCGCCCCGGCGACCGCGGCCAGGACCGGCTGCGCGACCGCCGTGCACAGCAGACCGACCACCAGCGCGGTCGGCCCGGTTCCGGTCGCGGCCAGCGTCACGGTGACCACCGCGCCGACGAGCATCCCGCCCGCGTCCGGCAGCATCCGGCGGCGGAAGTCGAGGTTGCGGTGCATCAACGCCATCTGCACGCCACCCGCGGCGGTGAACGGCAGGGTGAGCGCCGCGAGCCGCAGCATGCCCGCGGCCTGCGGTGCGCCGAGCGCGGCGGCGATCGGGTGCGCGGCGGCGACCACGGCGGCGGCGAGGACGGCGCCGGTGCCGACGCTCATCGTGAGGACGGTGCCGGCGAGCACGAGCGGGTCGCGCGCGGTGCGGCTGACGATGTCGTAGACACCCATCGCCTGGACCACCTGGCCGATGTTGACCACCGACACGACCAGGGCGACCGCGCCGAGGTCCGCCTCGGTGAGGAACACCGCGAGCGCCAGGGTGACGGCGATCTGACTGCTCTTGCTCACCAGGTTGACCGCGAAGAGCCAGAGCGAGCCCCGCACCGCCACGTCGGTCATGCGGCGCGCCGGGTGTGCCGCACCGCGAAGACCACGAGCACGACCCAGGCGGCGACGACGGCCAGTCCGTCCAGCGTGACGCTCGCCCTGGCCCCGAACGCGCTCCGCACCGCCGTGTCGACGAAGTGCAGGTGGGCGAACGGAACCGCGAGCAGCAGCGTGGCGAACCCGGCCCAGCGCCAGTGGCTCTCGCCGCGGCGCTGCCAGCACAGGACCGCGAGCGCGACGAGGGCGGGCACGGCGATCAGCACGTCACCGGGCTGGTGGACCAGCGCGACCACGATGCCCAGGCACGTCAGGACGTCCGCGACCTCGGACCCGCTCTCGGTCCGGTCGAGCCGGCGCGCCAGGAACGCGGTCGCCGCGAGAACACCGCACAGCGCCAGGAGCTCGGCCGCCGGGGGCAGCCAGCCGGTGGTGCGGAAGAACACCGCGGGGAGGTCGACGCGTTGCGCCTCCATCGAGTCGACGGCGCCGTACCCGGTGTGGCTGGCCCAGGCGAGGTTGCGGGAGATCACGTCGAGGAACTCGCCGACGCCACCGCCGCGCACGACCAGCAGCAGCGCCACCGGAAGGCTCGCGGCGGCCGCGATCCCGGTGCCCAGCAGCGCGACCCTCCGGTCGCCCCGCGCGAACAGGACCACCGCCAGCGGCAACCCGAACTGCGGCTTCAGCCACGCCAGCGCCAGGGCCACCGACGCCCAGCCGGGGTTCGACGCGCGCAGCAGCAGCGCGCCGGCCACGCAGACCGCGAGCAGCGGGTTGACCTGGCCGATGTACAGCTGCGCCTTGCCGACCTGGCTCGTCACCAGCAACGTGCCGATCACGACCGTGCCGGCGACGAGCGGCAGCCGGGCCCTGCCCGCGGCCATCACCGACAGCCCTGCCAGCAGCACCAGGCAGGCCAGCGCGAACGACACCGCGCCGACCCGGTAGTCCGGCAGCGCGAACGGCAGGTGCAGCACGAGGTGGTACGGCTGGTAGAGGTTGAAGTTCTGGCGCACCGGCCAGTGGTCGAACATCACGGCGGGGTCGTAGGGGTTGCCGCCGTTCAGGAACTCCCGGATCGGGAAGTACAGCGCGTCCCGGAAGTCCTGCATGCGCTCCTCGGGCAGGTTCCCCTCGGTCGGCAGCGGCACCTCCCACGACGGCCGCAACGCCCGGAACGCGCTCGCGGCACCCGCGAGGGCGACGAGCCCGACCAGGAGCGACCTGGCCAGTCCCGCGCGGCTGGTCGTCGTGATCACGCCAGCACCACCGCCACCACGACGGACGACTCCGGCAGCACGGCCAGCACCGTCGCGAGGTCGTTGCGGCCCCGTTCGGCGACCGCGATCACCGCCGTGCCGTCCGCGGGCTCGGAAGCCTTGTCCGGCAACGTCCGCGCGAGCTCCTCCGCCCGCTCTGCCAGGTTCGGGCTGACGGCCAGCACGCGCACCGGCCGTGCCGCCGCCATGCACAGCGCCGTGAGCCGCTCGACGAGCGCCGGGTCGTCGTCCTGCGCCACGACCACGGGGTGGTCGATGCCCGCCTTGGTGAGGGAGGACCGAGCCGTGTTCCCCCGCCGCAGCACGCCGACGGCGACACCCGCGATCACGGCGGCGACCAGCGCGAGACCGGTGGCGAGCCGCCAGTCCGGGCTCACCGTCGCGGTCTCCGGCTGCGGGTCGACCAGCCGGAACCGGGCCGCGGGCGCGAGCAGGTCGGCGTCGACCACGGCCTTCGCCACGGCGGTCACGGCCTTCGAGGCGTGCTCGGCCGTGTCGGCGCGCACGGAGATCCGCGCGACACCGGACGCCGGCACCAGCTCGACGGCGATGGCGTCGGCCAGGCGTTCCGGCGTCGTGCCCGCCTGTTGCGCCGCCGCGGCCAGCACGGACGGGCTGCGGACCAGCTGCACCACCGCGGGCGCCGCGAGCGAGGTGACCTCGCCGAACTGGGAGCTGTCCGGTGTGGACGGAGTGGCGAGCAGGGCGAGCCTGCCCTCGCTCACGCCGTCGCGCAGGGCGACGGCCAGCAGCACGAGCGCGCCGACCGCGATGGCGGCCAGCACGCCCTCGACCACAGCTCTGGGAGCCTTCATCGTCCCTCCAGGACGGTAGTTCGCGGGAAACTCACCGACGTTCCGCCACCGTGCGGAGCAGTTCGTCGTAGGACTTCATCAACGTGTGCGCGTCGGCGCCGCCGTCGCGGGCCGCGGCGACCGAGCGGGCGGTGGGGGAGTAGAGCAGGCTGCGCAACGCCTTGGCGGTCTGGCCGGGGCTCCTGCGCGGCACGAGCACCCCGCCCCCGCCGGCGAGCACCTCGCGCACACCGTCCACATCGGACGCGATGACCGGCCGGTCCGCCGCGAGCGACTCCAGCAGCGCGATCGGCATGCCCTCCCAGTCGCTGGTGAGCACGGTGACGTCCGCCGCCTCCAGCAGGTCCCGCACGTCGGTGCGCGTGCCCAGGAAGCGGACGCCGTACAACCGCTCCGCCCGCTTCTCCAGCTCACCGCGCAGGCTGCCGTCCCCGGCCAGCCACAGCTCGGCGTCGCCGGGGACCAGTCCCCACGCGTCGAGCAGGACGTCGTGCCGCTTCTGCGGTTCCAGCCGCGCGGGGCACAGGGCGACGGGCACGTGCGGCGGGGTGCCGAGGGCCTCGCGCACGGTCGCGCGGTCCGTGCGGGCGGGTTCGGGGAAGACCGCGTTGGGGATGACCACCACGGCGCCGAGCCCGGCGCCCTCCAGCCGGTCGGCGGCGGCGTCCGCGACCGTGACGACGGTGTCCGACACCCGCCGCAGCACCTTCACGGCACCGGCGACGTCGGCGTCGGCCACCCCGTGGAACACCGTCACGAGCGGACGCCGGGGCGCCGCGATCCGGGCGGTGAGGCTCGCGGACACGTTGTGCGCCAGCACGACGTCGGGCCGGAACCGGCGGACGGCCCGCCGCGTCGCCCACGCCGCCCGGGCGACCCCGAGCGGCGACCTGCGGGCCACCGGCACGTCGAACACCGGGAACCCGTCCCGCCGCAGGGCGTCGGCGCGGAACCCGCCGCCGCTCGCCACCGCGGACTCCCAGCCGACGTCACCGCCCGCCTTCACCATCCCGGCCACGAGCGCCTCCGCGCCACCCGCGCCCATCTCGCTGATCACGTGGAGGACGCGCATCGACTCTCCTTCAGGGCCCGCTGCCCGATCGCGACGGCGACGGCGACGAGCGACCACAGGGGCAGGTAGTACTGCTCGGACAGGAAGATCGAGGCCACCAGCACGGCGATCAGCGCGGCCTGCACGGCCACCGCCTCCCGCCGGTTCGCCCGCACGGCCCGTTCGCTCGCGACGAAGCCGAGCGCGACCAGCGCGGCCAGCACCGCGAAACCGGGCAGCCCGAGCTCCGCCGCCACCTCGATGAACAGGTTGTGCGCCACCGGGGTCTGCTCGTCGATCTCCGCGTTGCGCGACGCCGCCGCGTACTCCTGGCGGAACCCGCCGGGCCCGACGCCGAGCAGCGGGTCGTCGGCCAGCATCCGCGCGGCGGCCTGCCAGCGCAGCACCCTGGTGTCGGCGTTGGTGCCCGCGATGTGGCTCTTCTCCTGGAACGCCCGGGACAGCTCCGCCTGCGCGGTCTGCGCGAACACGAGCGCCGCCAGCCCGGTCACCGCGGCGGTGACGACGACCGCCCGCACCGGGATCGCGCGGCGCAGCACCAGCCAGGCGAGCGCGCAGCCCAGCGCGATCCCGCCGCCGCGGGAGAACGTCGCCGCGGCACCGGCCACCAGCACCGCCCCCAGCAGCAGCAACACGATCCGCGAACGGCCCCGCGCCGGCAGCGCCACCAGCAACGGCAACGCCGCCACGAGGAAGAACGACAGGTCGTTGGGGTCCTCCAGCGGCCCGGTCGCCCGCAGCTCACCGCTGACGAGGCTGACCAGCCCGCCGGACGCCGCCACGACCGCGCCCGCGACCGCCGCGGCGAGCAGCGCCTTGACCGGCACCTCACGCGCGGCCACGTCGGCCAGCACGACGGTGATGACGAGGAACGGCACCCAGCGGACCAGGTACTCCAGCGTGAACGGCTCGGCGACGTGCACCGCGGAGGTCGTCAGCAGCACCACCGCCAGCAGCGCGACCAGCAGGTGCAACGGGTGCGGCTCCGGCAGCCGGCGGTTCCGGACGAGCGAGACCACCCACACCGCGATCAGCGCGGCGGGCACGACCTTGGCGAGCTGGCCGTTCACCTCCAGCAGGTACCCCTCCAGCGGGGCCAGCGCGACCGTGCCGCAGGCGAGGACGCGCAGCAGGGCCGTCAGCCACATGCGACCGGGTCCCGTTCGCGCAGACGGGTCCGCGTGACGCGGTCCACGTGCTCGCCGGTTCCCACGACGTCGAAGTGGCGGCGCAGCGACGACAACACCCACTCCAGCAGCGCGACCTTCTCGTGGCCGGGGACCGCCATGCCGGGGAAGAACTCCATGCCGGGCGCCTCGGTGGCGGTCAGCACGTCGGTCGGGTGCAGCAGCAGCGACGGGGAGACGTTCCCGGCACGGCACAACCCCAGCGCCGTGCGGAAGTAGCCGCGCGCGAGCCGGGGCGAGACCTGGTGCAGCTGCAGCAGGTACGCGCCGTGGATCGGGACCCGGAACAACGGCATCGTGGTCACGGGCAGCTCGACGAGCCCGTTGGCGCGCCAGCGGTACGCCTCGTTGGGGGCCTTGACCTTGCCGAACCCGCCGAAGAGGTCCGCGGCGTCGTCCCGCGAGCCGGCGGTGCGGTTGTGGTAGGCGCGGGCCAGCGGCCCGATCCAGGTGGGCAGAACGCTGGCGTCATAACGGTATCCGCGCTCCTTGAGCACGTGGAGCAGCTGCGGCGTGACGCTGTAACCGGGGCCGCGGAACCCGACCGGGCGCGGCGCCCCGGCGGCGGTGATCGCCTCCTCCGCCCTGGCGACCTCGGCGGCGAGCTCGTCGTCGGAGTACCGGTGCAGCCACGGCTCGTGGCCGAACGAGTGGTTGGCGACCTCGTGGCCCGCTCGGGTGATCGCCGCGACCGCCTCGGCGCCGTCGTCGCGTTCGGCGTCCGCGCCGACCACGAACACCGTCGTGGTCAGACCCTGTTCGCCGAACACGTCCAGCAGCCTCGGCACCGCGGACGGCAGGAAGCTGGGCCTGCGTTCCCACGCCGGGTCGCCGTGCGTCTTCAGGTACGCCCAGAGGTTGTCGAGGTCCAGCGACACGCTGGCGACGGGCTTCACCGCTCGCCTCCCGCGTGCACGAGCTCCCGCGCCGGCCGCGCGGTCGACCCGAGCACCAGCACCCCGGACACGACCAGCAGCACGCCGAGAACGACCCACCACTCGCGTCCCGGCGCGATCCGGTCGCCCATGAGCAGCAGGCCCGCTACCGAGCCGAGCACGACCGTCGTGGCGTCCATCGACGCGACCGCGGACGTGGCCGAGCCGCGCTGCAGGGCCGTGGCGAGACAGGCCTGCCCGGCGAACGCGGCCACCACCATCACCCAGGTCAGCGGGTGCAGCACGAGGTCGAGCAGCGGCTTGCCGGCGACGTTGCGCGCGGCCACGGCGACGACGGCGAACGCGACACCGGCCAGCACGGGGGTCGCGGCCTTCAGCGTGCGCGCCAGCGGGAGCACCGCGAGCGTCAGCGCGCCCAGCACCACCAGCGCGGGCACCAGCGGGAGCTCCTTCGCGGTGGACGGCGCCGCCGCGCCCGTGAGCAGCAGCAGTCCGCACGCCATCACCACGAGCACCGCGACCTCGACGCGGCGGATCCGCCAGCCGAGCAGCAGCACGCCGATCACCGTCGCCAGCCCGACCGCGCTGGAGGACCCGGCCTGCACCAGGTAGAGCGGGAGGTCCTCGCGCGCCAGGAAGGCGAACGCGAACCCGCCGACCTGACCGGTGAACCCGAGCAGGTACACCCGGTCGGAGGCGAGCCGGGCGAGCAGCCCCACGCCGGTGCCGGGACGGTCGTCCGCCCTGCGCGCGGCGACGGTCTGCGCGACTATCCCCAGTCCGTACAGCACGGTGGACACGGCAAGCGCCAGATGACCGGACACGCGGGACTCTCCGTCGGTTTCGGCGAAACACGCTTCGGCGCGCGCCTCAGATGAGCGCGCACACTACGACACGCCTCTGCCGCAACACTTTCGAGCGATATCCCAGGCAACGCTTTCGGGTGAACGTGAGCGGTGAACGCCGGGGAACGCGCGGAACGATGAAGTAGCTTGCCGCCGTGCGGGAAACGAACACCGTGACGATCGTCTGCGGAACCAGGCCCGAACTGATCAAACTCGCGCCGCTCGTCGACCACTTCGGCAGCGCGTGCACCATGATCTACACCGGCCAGCACTACGACCGCTCGATGTACTCGCTCATCCGCCGCGAGGTGCCGGAACCGGGCGGGTTCCACGAGCTGCGCCTGGGCGGCCTGCGCCGGGGCGACCAGCTGGGCCGCGCCGTCGCGGCCGTGGACGAGGTGCTGGCCGCCGACCGCCCGGCGGCGGTGATCGTGCAGGGCGACACCACGTCGGCGCTCGCCGGAGCGTTGGCGGCCAACGCCTGCGACGTCCCGCTGGTGCACGTCGAGGCGGGCCTGCGCAGCTACGACCGCGCGATGCCGGAGGAGCACAACCGCGTGGTCATCGACCACCTGGCGGACCTGTGCTGCGCGCCGACGTCGTTGAACCGCCACAACCTCCTCGCCGAGGGGGTCGCCGACAGCCGGGTCGTCGTCACCGGCAACACGGTCGTCGAGGCGCTCGCGCACGCGTTGCCCGGCCAGGACGAGGAGAACGCGGTCCTCGCGGGCCTGGGCCTGACGCGCGACCGCTACGTGCTGGCGACGATCCACCGCCCGGAGAACGTGGACGACCCGGGCAACCTGGAGATCATCCTGCGCGAGCTGCTCTCGTTGCCGCTGCCCGTGGTGCTGCCGCTGCACCCGCGGACCGCGGCGCGGGTGAGCTCGTTCGGGCTCTCGGAGCTGGTGCGCGGCCTGCAGGTGGTCGAACCGCGGCCGTACCGCGACTTCCTGGCCCTGGCACACGGTTCCGCCGTCGTCGTGTCGGACTCGGGTGGAATCCAGGAGGAGGTGAGCGTGCTCAAGCGTCCCGTCGTGGTCGTCCGCCGCAGCACCGAGCGGCCGGAGATCGAGGGAACGTTCGGCACGCTCGTCCCGCCGGGCCCGTTGGTGGGCAACGCGGTCCGCTCCTGGCTCGACGACGTCGCGGCACACCGCCTGGCGCTGCGGGAGATCCCGTCCCCCTACGGCACCGGTTCGCCGGCCGCGCGGATCGCGCTCGCCGTCCGGAAGATGGCCGGCGAGCCCGTCGCGGTGTGAAGCTGGTGGTGTGGCCGCGCCCCCCTACGCCGCGGCCACACCGGGATCAGAGCCGCACCAGGTTCGCGCGGTGGTGCGGGTCGATCCCCTCGGCGGGACTCCGGTCCGGCATCTTCTCGCGCAACGCCCGACCGTTGGCGAGTACCGACTGCCATGTGTCCCACACGGCGATGAGCGCTGCCGACAGCACCACGGCGACGGCCACGGCGAGCACGCCGTCGTCGTCGAGCAGCACGACCGCGGCGACGACGGCCCACAGTTCGACAGCGGTGAAGACGACGGCGTACACCACCCGTTCCGTGTGCTTGCGCCGTGCGCGCTGCAGCTGCTTGCGGGAGTGGTCTTCCGGCAGAGTCTGGCGCTTCATGACGGCTCCTGGGTGAGTGCTCTTCGTCTGAGCCCCAAGGAAACGCCTGTCCGGCGCGAACGTCTGCGTCAGATGCCACACAGCTTGCGCAGTTCGTCCTCGCGCAGGATCTTGATGCTGGTGCGGCTGGTGACGATGATCCCCCTTTGCCGCAGTGTCTTCAAGGCCCTGGCGAGCGTCTCACGGGAAATCCCCGCGATGCCGGCGACCTCGCTCTGGCTCAGCGGAACCGTGGAAATCATGTCGTCGGCTCCCCGGTGCGCGAGGTCGAGCAACACCGCACCCACCCGGAACAACGACGGCCCGGTCCGCAGGTCCTGCTGCTCCCCGGTGGCCCGCTGCCGTGACACGACGACCTTGAGCAACGCCCACGCGATCTCAGGCCTGGTGGCGCACAACCTCTTCAACGCCAAAGCGTGGATCACCATGCCGATCACGGGATCCACGGCGGTGAGCGTCGCCGACCGCCGCCGCCCGTCGATGGCGGAGAACTCGCCGATGATCTCACCGGGCCCCCGCACGGCCAGCACCGTCTCCTCACCGCTGAGGGCGAACCGGCTGACCTTGACCCGGCCGCGCGACACCAGCAGCACGTTGCGCGAGTCGTCACCCTGGTGGCAGATCACGACCCCGGACTCGAACGCCACCTGCGTGGCCGCCGCCCGCAGTGCCGCGCGGTCCTGGTCGTCGATCATCCCCCAGAAGGACTGGTCCGCCCGCATGCTTCCATGATTCACGCCCCGGGACCTGCGTCGATGCCCCGATCGATCTAAAAAAGCCGGCAGTGCCGCCCCACCCGGGCTGGAATCACCGGTGCGTCCGACCCCGTCCGACAGTGTCCGACCCTCCTTCCGCCGACCCGCCCCGCCGGGCGAGCGTGGGGGCGTTCTGTTGGTCGACTGGGAGGAGCGGACCCGTGAAGCGATTCGCGAAGCTGGCCGGTGAGCGGCTCGTCGGACTCGTGCTGCCGAGGATCGACGCCGGTGCCTGCGTGCCGGAGCACGGGCAGTGTTGCAAGAAGGGCTACCGCTTCAACTGCAACGGGATCTGCTCGTCGGTGAGCAGCACCTGCAAGTGACGCAAGGGGGTGCCGGCGGGCGCGTCCCGCCGGCACCCCCGCACCCGTCGCGGGAGGCCGAAGTGCTCGATCTGTTCGCTCGTCTGCTGCTCGGTGCCGTCTTCGCCGCGGCGTTCGCCGGAAAGGTGCGCACCGGGCAGGGTTTCGTGGAGTTCCGCGGCTCGGTCGCCGCACTCGTGCCGCGGTTGCCGGCCGGACCGCTCGCCGTCCTGGTCCTGGCGGGGGAGGCGGTCGCTGTGGTGCTGCTCGCCGTTCCGGGGACGCGGATCGGCTACGCGGTCGTGGCCGCGTTGCTCGCGGTGTTCTGCGGCGCGATCGTCCTGGCGATGTCCGGCCGGAAGCCGGTGCGCTGCAAGTGCTTCGGCGCCGGTGGCGATGTGCTGGGCACGAAGCACCTCGTGCGCAACGGCGCGCTGATCGGAGTCGCCGCTTCGGGGGCTTTCGTGCCGACCCCTGGTTCTTGGGAGGAACCGTTGACCCTGCTGACGATCGCCGTCGTGCTGCTCGCCGTGGTGGTGGCGGTGCACGTGCTGTTCACGTTCGGGCTGGTGGCCAGGGTGCGGGAGCTGCAGGAGCGCCAGGGCCCCGCGCGTCCGTCGAACCTGCCTCAGCCGGGGCTGGTGGTGAAGCCCTTCGCGCTCACCGACACCGACGGCCGGGCGTTCACCGAGGCCGACCTCGACGGACCGGTGCAGGTCGGCTTCTTCTCGGTCGGCTGCGGGCCGTGCCGGACCTTGACGGACGCCTTGCTGGACAGTCCGCCCGTCGCCCGCTTCGTGTCCGTTGTGGATGATGATCCGAGTGATCCCGATGCCACGAAACGACTTGTCGAGAAGGTGAGCGGACTCGGGCGGGTCGTCGTGGTCGGCACCGACGACCCGGTGCTGTCGGCGTTCGAGGTCATGGCGTTCCCGACACTGGTGCACACGCACGGCGGTGTCGTCACGGCGTCCGGGATCAGGCTCGACGACTTCGCCGGCGTTCCGGCGCCGGTGGCATGATCCGCAACGCAGCGGCGGCGCTCGCCCTGCCGTTCCGGGCCGCGCCGGTGATCGCCGGGGGAACGCTCGCCCTCACCGTGCTCGCCGGAGCCGCCCCCGCGTGGGGCGCCTGGCTGACGGGGTCGCTGGTCGACGAGCTCACCTCCGCCACGGCGAGCGCCGGGCGGGCGGCGTTCCTGGCGATCGCCGCGGCGGTGACCGGTGGTGTCGCGATCGCGTTGCTCTACCTCTGCGGCTACCTCGGGGAGGTGGTGCGGCACCGGGTCGCGCTCACCGTCGAGAGCCGGTTGTTCCGGCGGGTCGCGACGTTGCCCGGCCTGCGCAGGATCGAGGACCCCGCGTTCCACGACCGGCTGCGGCTCGCCGAGCAGGCCGCCCAGGAGGCGCCCGGCACGATCTCGCAGTTCGCGCAGGAACTGGTCCGCTCGGTCGTCCTGCTGGCGAGCTTCACCGGCGCGCTGCTGGTGGTGTGGCCGCCGATGACGTTGCTGCTGCTCGCTTCCGTGGTCACGGCGGTGTTCGCGCGGCTCGCGACCGCACGGCGCGAGGCGGCGACCGAGGAGGCGTGGGTCGCGACCGACCGGCGGCGGATGTTCTACCGGGCGCTGCTCACCGACGTGCGGGCGGCCAAGGAGATCCGGCTGTTCGGGCTCGGAGAGTTGTTGCACAGCAGGATGATCGGCTCGTTGCACGCGGTCTCCGGTGCGAGGCTCGACGCGCAGCGGCGGGGAACCGGCGTGCAGAGCGCCCTGGCGTTGCTCGGGGCGGTGGTGGCCGGTGCCGGAACGGTGGTGGTGGCGCTGAACGTCGTGCGGGGGCAGTCGTCGGTCGGCGATCTCGTGCTGTTCCTCGGTGCCGTCACCGGTGTGCAGACCGGGCTGTCGGGCGTCGTGCTCCAGCTGGGGGAGGCGGGACGGGCGGTGCGGCTGTTCGGGCACTACCTCGACGTCATCGGCACCGAGGACGACCTCGTCAACGGTGCCGGGACGCCGTCGGCCGGTGCTGTCGAGCTGCGGGACGTGTGGTTCCGCTACGAGGACGACGGGCCGTGGGTGCTGCGCGGGGTGAACCTCACGATCCCGGCGGGTGCGGCGGTGGGCCTGGCCGGGGTCAACGGCGCGGGCAAGAGCACGCTGGTGAAGCTGCTGTGCCGCTTCTACGACCCGCAGCGGGGATCGATCACGTGGGACGGCGTGGACCTGCGCTACCTGGACGTCGTGCTGCTGAGGCAACGGATCGGCGTGGTGTTCCAGGAGTTCATGGCCTACGACCTGACCGCGGCGGAGAACATCGGCATCGGCCGCGCCGACTCGCACGACGACCGGCCGCGGATCGTCGAAGCCGCGACCACCGCGCGCATCGCCGACACCCTCGAAGCACTGCCGCACGGCTACGACACGGTGTTGTCGAGAACCCATGCCGACGACGACCGGCCGGGCGTCACGCTGTCCGGCGGCCAGTGGCAACGCGTGGCGCTGGCCCGCTGCCTGATGCGCACCGATGCCGAGCTGATGATCCTCGACGAACCGACGTCCGGCCTCGACGCAGAAGGTGAGCACCGGGTGCACGAGACCGTGCGGCGGCACGCCGGGGGAAGGACGAGACTGCTGATCTCCCACCGGATGGCGGCCCTGCGCGACGCGGACGTCATCGTCACCCTGGCCGGCGGACGAGTCGCCGAACAGGGTGACCACGACGAGCTGATGGACGCCGGCGGTGAGTACGCCCGCCTGTTCCGGTTGCAGGCGGACGGCTACCAGGATGCGAGGGTGAGCTGATGTGGGTCAGGGTCACCGTGCGGGGCTCCAGCATGTCCCCGACCCTGCGCGACGGCCAGGAACTGCTGGCGCGCAGGCTCTTCCGCCGTCCACGGCGTCACGAGGTGATCGTGTTCCGGGTGCCGGACCCCGATCTCCCCCACCGGGTCAAACGGGTGGCGGCCGTAGCGGGCGACCCCGTACCGGACTGGCTGGCGCCGGCGATGCCGGACGTGACGCACGTCCCGGCCGGGTTCGTCGCCGTCGCGGGGGACAACCCGCGCTCACAGGACTCCCGTCAGCTGGGCCTCGTCGACTGCCGGGACGTGGTCGGCGTGGTGCGCGGCACCTGACCGCCGGCACGCCGCCACCCACCGCAGCCGCCACCGGGCGGGGTCCCCGCCACAGGCCCGTGCGATGGCCAGAACCGTGTCGAGCCGCGGGAACCGCCGCCCGGTCAACGCGTCGTGCAACGTGCTGCGCGCGCACCCGGTGCGGCGCGCCAGTTCGCGGTAGGACAAGCCGACCAGCAGACGCAGCTCGTCCAGGTCGATGCCGAGCTGCTTCCTGCCCCCTGTGGTCATGCAGACTCCCGTTGTCGTCGGTCCTCCGTTGCTCTCTCCGTGATCAGCCCACCCGCATGATTACCCACGCCGGCGCGACTGCGCCAGCAGTCGATCTTGACGGCTGTTCACAGGTTGCACTGGAGCAAAAACTCGGACGACGGTGTGAGGTAGCTCAGCAGGCTTTTCGAAAGGCGTCGTGCAACCGCGCGGAGAGCTCGCCGGCAACCTCCCGCGCCTGGTGGAGCAGGTCCCGGATGGGGATCGCGTCCTCGGAGAGCACCCTGAGGTGGTGCACGGTGCAGAAGCCACCTGCCTGGCGTTCGGTGAGTCCCGCGGCTGGCTCGAGCCCGGCGGCCAGCGCGACAGTCGCCGGTGCCGGAAGGCTTGCGATCTCGGCCAGCCAGCGCAGACACCGTTCAATCTGGTCGTTCAGCGCGTTGAGGTCGAGGACCGACCCGCGGGCGTTATTGAGGAGCGGCAACCATGCGGACCGCTGCCCTGTGCGGTGCACCGCGAGTCCCTTGTGCCCGGAGGGACTCGGTGCCGAGCGCACCCAGGCCACCTCGCCGGCCACGTCGGACGTGAGCCTCTCCGTGCCGCTGAACAACCCGCGAACTCTGCCGTGGTCGGAGAGGACGCCGGGCAGTTGTTCCAGCCGTGCTGCCTCCAACTGCCCGAAGTCGTCCATGGGTACGAGGTGCACTTCGACGGCGCAACGTTCGACTGCCGATCTCGTCCCGGTGAGGTCCGCTCGCCAGTTGACATTCATGGGATGCCTCGACCGGCGCGGCGTCCTGGGGACCTGGGCGAGCACTTCGGTGGCGACCGCGATGGTGAAGGCAGCGGCGTTGCGGGCGGCCGTCGTCTGCCACCCGTGGCGATCGGTCTCGTACTTGAGCCCGTCGGCCTTGTCGCTGATGCCGCGCACGGCCAAGAACGGGGACCTGTTGAGCTGCGCGGCCTTCGCCGTGCCCGCGCTCTCCTGCTCGATGGCGGCGGCATCCGCATAGTGCAGCCGCAACTGCTTGTCGAGCGGGGTGTCACGGGAGTTGAGCACGACCTCTCCGGCCGCCACCGGCCGGAAGACCACGCCTGGGACGGCGGAAAGCCCACGGCTCCAGGCACCAGACCTGCTGACGTGGCGCGCGATCTGTTCGAGCTCGTGGTCCGCGTCCCAAGCCTGAGGGCGGGCTTTGAAACCTCTGCGCTCCTGGAAACCGCCGTGATATCCGTAGACCTTGGTGGCGACGACGACGCTGCCGAGCTTGAGGTCGTCGTGCAGCGCGCCCGCGATCCCGCTGAACAGGACGGCGAGCGGCCGGAACTCGGTGATCGCACGCTCCGCGAGCACGGCGGCAGGCGCGGTTCCGGCTCCCGCGACCGCCAGCGCGATCCTTCCGCCGCTGCGGACCCGGCCGACCTCGAACCACGTGCCGGCGGCGTGGCGGTGCACCTCCGGCGCCTCGAGGAGGTCCCGGACGGCGGCGTACTCGCTCTCCAAAGCCGTCAGCACGACAACGGTGTCGGTCGCTCGGATGGTCACCCTGGTCCTGTTCTGGCAGCGCGCTCCTGCGGCCGAAGGTACCTCCTCGCCCTGGCTTCTCCTTGCGGTGTCAGATTTTTGTCAAGGAAAGCACCCGGAAGACCGCCGCGAGCGCCTCTTCCTCCCGGCGCGTGTAGCCCAGGAACTGGATGCGCCGCAGCGCCGTGTCCGGATGATCGACGACGTGGTCGACAGCCGCCGAAACCATCGCCTCGGCGGTACGGCTGAGATCACCGCCCGCGGCACCGGTGCCCAGCAACGGGAACAGGACGCTGCGCCGGCTTTCGAGCTGTTCGACAGTCCGCAGGACGTTGCGCACGCAGCCACCGACGTCACCCACCTGCCGGTACCCGGCGCCGGGCTCGCCGTGCACGGCCGCCACGTGGACGATGTGCCGCACGTTGTGAGTGCGCGCAAGCTCGCCGCTGCCCGTGACGTACACGCTGCCGGGCGCCACAGGCCGTTGCTCAGCCTGCGACTCGAGCTCGGTGGCGATCGGGTCGTCGAGCATCCGCCCGGTGTTGTCGCGGCTCGCTCCCCAGAACCGGATGATGCTCGAGACGCTGAAGTCGGTCGGCCTGGCCATGTACATGTCGGTGTTCTCGCTGTTGACCCAGACGTCCGCGTTGGTGCACCGGAGGATGTCGCCCGGCACGATCACGAACTCGCAGCCCCGGTCCGCGGAGAGCCGGAACGACGTCGCCGGTCCGGAGGCACGCGCGTCTGCCAGGTGTGGCAACAGGTTGCGCAGCTCTCGCACCAGGTGGGCCAGGTCGTTCTCGATGGTGTAGTGCCGGAGCCTGAGGTGCTGGCACCTGGCCAGCGCCCTGATGCCGTCGGGGAGGTCCAAGGGTACCTGCGCGTCCTCGACGAGAACCGGGATGACCCTTATTCCACGGGAGAAAGCATCCACGATCTCCCGCTGCACCCAGTCCTGCTCCGGGTCGCCCAGCAGCTCCTGCCAGCTCTTGCCGATGACGGCGATCAGCACCTCGCAGCGGCTCAGCGTGTCGAAGACCCTGTCGACGAAGTCGTCGCCCAGGTGGATCGAGCGGGAGGCGAGGAAGACCTGGTCGGAGCCCAGGTGCTGGGTCAGCGCCTGGTGGATCAGTGTGGCGTAGCCGGGCTGGTCCTGGACGCGGTAGTTCACGAACACCGAGGCCATGCCTCCAGGATACGGTGATCGGGAGCCGGATCGTCTACTTCGGACTCGCGCTTGGGTCTGACTCGGTTCGGTAACCTGGTGCAGGGGTGGCATGGGCGACTGGACCGTCAGACCGGCCCGGCTCGAAGACCTCGCGTCGCTGACCTGGCGACTGGGGCAGGGCCGGTACTTCACCGATCGCCTGGACCGCCAGTCGAGAGGGTTGGGCGTGCTCCTGACCGCCTGGCGTGCGGGTGTGGTGCTCGGCGTGGTCTACGTGTGGCTCGAGATCGCGGAGGAACCGGAGATCCGCCGCCACCTGCCCGACACGCCGCTGATCACCCATCTGGAGGTCCACCCGCAGCACCGCGGTGAGGGAATCGGGCGTGGGTTGATCGGCAAGGCCGAGGAACTGCTGGCGCGAGAAGGCCACCGTTCGGTCGCGCTTGCCGTTGAGGTGAACAACGGCGCCGCTGCCAACCTATACAAGAGTCTTGGCTTCCGGAACTGGAGACACGGACTGATCAACTGTTACTCCCTCGGCGACGTCAACGGACATCGCCGGGTGGAGGTCTGCGCTGTGATGACCAAGTCGCTCACCCGGTAGGTACGTGCTCTTGGTTGCAAGCCCCATGGCAGCCATCAGCTCCTTGAGGTCACCCTCGAAGCGGGGTCGCCTTCCGACCAGTTGGTTACGGCTGAGATGCCGGTGCCAGGTACGTCGATCGCTGCGCAATGCTCGCACGTACGACTCGCACAAATCGGCACGGATGAGGCAGTTCCTTCCCCATGCGGCCTTCAACGAGTTGAGCATGCGATTCTTCTGCTCTGAGTCCTCCACGTGCAGGCGTACGGCCTTCATGGTGTCCATGATGAATCGTCTTCGCTTCCGGAGATACCAGGCCCAGTAGCCCTCAGTGGCGTTCTTCAGAGATCTGCCGTCGTCCAGCAGCCAGAAGAGTCCCTCGGCGAGAACGTCTCCGAGTTCCTCTGCACGAGCGCGCTCGACTCGATCGAACGGGTCGTATTCCTGCTGGACCGCCTCACCGATGACAGCGGTGGGGCGCAACTCCTTGTCGTCGAGGAGGAAGAACCAGTCCTCGTTGTAGATGTTGGGGAAGAAAGCCCTCGTCGACCTCGTGTGGATCACGAGTGCGCCGCCTCCGACGAACACGTCCTGAGCTCCGCCGGCCGCTCTGTACGCGTGGCAGACGACTGAGTTGTCGAAATGTCCGCCGATGGCAAGACCGACCCCGTCATACCTGTCGGTGAGCGCGGCCGCTCGTTCGAGATCGAGTGGTTCGGGAACCACGATGTCGTCATCGAGGAAGACGACGCGCTGCCAGCCGGCCGCTCTCCCGATCAGGAGCCCGAGATTGCGCTTCAAACTGATGTCACTGGGTCGGGACCAGGGAATCCGAAGCAGCGCGGTTGTCCTGAAATCGGGAAGCAGGCGTGCGGGGAGGTCACCCACGTTGACAGCGAGCACTTCCGCGCGTG
>NZ_DASVFL010000392.1:0-14792 GCF_036380075.1 Lentzea sp.
GCCGCCCCCGTCTCCGAGGACCGCGCCTTGCACAGGGAGACGATGTTCTCCAGCACGTCCGTCCGGCCCACGGTGGCCTTCACGAGGCTCGCGCATCCCTTCGTGGGAAGGCCGTCCGTGGCCAGGACCAACCCCCGCTCCCCCGAGCGCGTGCTGAGCTCCTGATAGCCCGCCGTCACGGCTCCCAGCACGTCGGTGCCGGAGTCGAGCGGTGCCTCGGAGGCTGCCTGAGTGACGAAGTCCTGCAAGCACTTCGTCGCGGTCGCGTCGGCACTCGCCTTGTTCTCCTGGCTTGCACCCGCGTCGGTGCGCAGGTTCCGCTCGACCCAGCGCACGCTGGTCGCGGTGCCGGCGAACGACCCGATCGACACGGTCTGGCCGGCCGCGACCGCCTTCCCCAGGCGGTCGCGCAGCACTGTCGCGTAGTCCGGAGACTTGCCCTCGTCCGCCGACCTCGTCGAGTTCGAGGCGTCCAGCAGCACGACGAGGGCTCCGCCCGGTTCCTTCTCCCCCTTCTTCTTCATCCACTCACAACGGGGACCTGAGGCAGGCTCGGCGGCGCACGCGGTGAGCAGTGCTCCCGCGCACACAACGACCGCGACCCCGGCCACGACTTTTCGGAACACGATGTCCTCCCCTTCTACTGAGCCGAGTTCCGGGCGTTGTCCTCGAAGGCGTCGGCCAGCGTGCTGGCCGTGAGCCCCTGCTGCTGCATGAACGAGCGCACCGCGAGGTCGTAGGCGTTCGCGAACTCGTAGAGCCCGACCTGCAGGTGGTCACGGGTGGCGGTGTGCAGGACGGTCACGAGGTCCGTGGCCGACTTCTTGCGCTCCGCCGCAAGCTCCCGGAAGACCTTGGAAACTTCGGGATCCACGAGCCGCGCGGCATGCACGACGGTGATGGCGTCGCCGAACTCCTCGACGACCTGCTGCCAGCCCTGCAGCTCGCAGCGGACGTTCTCCAGGTGCCGCAGCTTGAGCATGTGGTCGCAGTCCATGCCGACCAGCTGCTCGTAGTAGCCCGCCTGTTTGTCGCTGATCCGGGAGTCGCTGTTGACGCGGATCCTGACCTCGCACCGGACGCTCTCGTTGTCGGGTCCGTAGCACCAGCTGCCGCCGAGCCGCTCGTTCATCTTCAGCTCGGCCGAGTACGGGTCGTGCGGGTAGAAGTCACGCCCGACCGGCCAGATCCGTTCCAGCACGTCGTGGCGCAGGCTCGCCCTGTGCAGCTCGACGCGGTCGACCAGGTCGCCGTACGAGCAGTTCCTCGCCGACCACAACACGCTGTAGCGCACCGAGAAGTCGAAGCCCTCGGCCCGGCTCGGGAGCAGCAACGGCTCCGACTCGACACGCCGCTCCACCACCTCCAGGATCGGCGGAGGTACGCCGGGTCCGACCTCGGAGACCGCCGGCCGCGGACGCCCGACGAAGAAATCCTTGAAACGTCGCCAGAGGCCACGCTTTTCCTTGTCTGCCATAGTTCTCTCCTCAGAGTTCGTCGGCTATCCGGTTGAGCAGGTCCGCTTCGGGGTGCTGGGCGCGCCAGAGCTTCACGTTGAACCGCGCTCTCGTGACCAGGTCTGGCCGGCGCAGGAGGTCGAGAACGAACTTCTCGACCTCGGTGCCCAGGTCTGCCTCGTGGTCGCCGCGCAGAATCCACTGCAGCAACGTGTTCCACGCACGCCGTCCGGTGAGCGACTCCGTGAGCGCGACCTGCCACAGGGCCCTCACCCTGGTGCTCGCTTCCTCGTTCGAGACCATGAGCTGCATGAGCACCGGCCAGACGCCGTCAGGTGAGTTGTTCAACGACAGGAACACGATGGAACGGGCAGCGTGCGCCAACGTCTGCTGGCCCGCGTCGACCCACAGCTTCAGCTCGTTCAGCAGCAGGTTCGCGTTCTCGGGCCGGTAGAGCTCGGTGATCGCGTACGCGACGGAGCTGCTTTTCATCAGCAACGGGTGCATGGCCACCGCACGCAGACCGCCGAGTGAGTTCTCCACCGAGACAGTGCCGATGTCGGTGGCGTACGCGAGCGCCGCGGTGTCGTTCATGTAGTGGTTGGAGCTGAGCGCCCAGTCCGCCACCTGACGGGTCACCCGCGACGTCAGCTGCCGGTTGTGCGCGGCGAACTCCAGCGCCCAGGCGGCGGCTTGACGTCGCCTGTACCCCTCCGCGGTGGCCCACCTCCGGATCAGCTGTTGATACAGGACGCTGAAGTCGTGGGTCGCCAGGTAGCCGGCCGTCATCGCGGCCCGCAGGACGATCCACTTCCGGTTGTCGTTCACCAGGGCGTCGAGCCACAGCAGCAGCGGCGGTCTCGTCGCGCTGTCGAAGTCGTTCCAGGCCACGTCCAGCAGGTGGTGTGCGAAGGAAGGGTCGACCAGCTTGGCCCTGCGCACCTCGTCTGTGGTCACGGTGGACCGTCCGGATACGCGCATCTCCTCGCCGAGCAGATCCTCGACTCCCTGTCCGAAGACCGGCTGGATCTTGGACATCCGGGTCGAGCGGTGGCTGGTCTGCAACGCCGCGTAGAGCAGTCGCGCCGCATCGGCCACGTCGGTCAGCGAGTAGTCCTCGAACACCGCGTACGCGAGCCGGGCCGCCAGCTCACGATGCCTCTTGCGCGTCTCGGCCAGCGAGCCTGACGCCTCGATGCGCACGAGGACACGGGAGGCGACGTCCCGCAGCTGCGTCCCGACCAGGGAAAGCGCCTCAGCGGGTCTTCTTCCCAGGTCGAGACCCTCGATCAACCGGCGGGCCAGCTCACCGACCTGGTGGGGTAGCGGGGACTTGTCGAGATGCGCGGAGATCTCCTCGTCCATGAGGCACTCGTCGATGAACCCGGGTGGCGCGCCCTGCACCGATGTCAGCCCGTGCTGGAGGTGCCTGATCAGGACCGATCTCGGATCCGGTGGTTCGTGCACCATGGCGTACGGGTGCAGGGAGTGGTCGGCCTTCGCCATGGACGGGCCGATGACGATGACGCAGGCGTCGTTGTCCATGGCCCAGCCGGCCAGCGAGGCGAGCGTGGACTGCCGTACGGGACGCTTCTGCTCCAGCTCGATGACGTGCGCGTGTCCCGGCAGGAGAACCGACCTGCGATCCTCGTCGACGAGAGTCGCGAGGTCGACACCCTCGTCGAGGTCGACCATGATCACCCGATCCTGCGCACACAGCTCCGCGCCGAGCGTGATGGCGGTCGACAGCCGTCCGCTTCCCAGCAACCCGCACAGGTAGACGAGCCCCGACGCCTTCAACAGGTCACGAGCCGCCGTGTACCAGGGGAACGGCGCATAGGTGGTCGTCGTCGTGTACGTCGTGAGCCGGCCCGCTCGGGCTGTGACCCGCTGGTTGGAGAAGTAGTAGCTGAAGTTGTTCTGCTCGGAGTTGGAGCCCATGAGTGTCGGCCCATGGGACCTGACACTGCCGATGACCGTCCGCCCCGGCACGTCGTAGCCGAAGGCACGCATGCCCTCGCTGCGCTGACGCTGGAACTCCGCGGTGCGGTGGGCCCACTCACCGGACGGCCTGGCCTCCCGATGCGCGTCCGGCTGCGGCAGCTCATCGTCCGGCTTCCACGCCTGACCCGGCTCCGGCTCTTCCGGAGAGTCCGCCGGTTCCGGCACAAGCTCCGGCTCCTGCTCCGGTGGCGGTTCCGGCGCCGATGGTTCGTTCTCGGGCTCGAGGCCCGGGTCTTCATCAGTCATCTGCTTCTCCGGTTGCCCTGTCGCGAGGTGGGCGCGTTGTCTGGGGGCCGTAGTTGTGCACCGTCTGGGAGTTGCCGCTCCCGATCACGGAAGGCCCGTGGGAGGTCACCGACCTGATGTAGGTGGAGGGGCCCGGCTGCGGGCGTGGCTCACTGCGCGGGCCGGACGGTGCGGCGTAGGGCTTGCTCGCGCCGCCTCGTTTTCCGTTTCCCGGCAACCAGAGCCAACCGCTGACCTCCCGGTCCTTGACGCGGTCGTGCATGAAGGTGAACTCGGCGGGATCGACATCGCGGCCGCCCTCGACCGCGTCGCCGTAGAAGGCCTCGGTGAGCACCACCGCGAGGTCGACACCGTTGTTGCGCCGCAACACGTCTCGCAACGTCTCCGACTCGCAGAGCCGGGCGGCGCGGACCACCGCAGCCCCGTTGATGTGCTCACCGTGGCGGATGACGTCACCGTGGTCGATGGCAAGCCTCACGCGCAGACGACCGGCGTCGTTCATCATCGCGTTGAAGTTGCGCAGGGCGGTTCGGAGCTCGCGCACGAAGTCCGCGGCGATCACCGACTTGGGAACCCTGGACGGCGCGGCGAGGACGGCACTGTCACCGGTGACCCGGTGGAACCAGTCGTCACCCACGAACGGGCAACGCTCCTTGGCGGCGGCCAGCACCTTCTCCAAAGCCTTGTCCAGGTGGACCTGCCTGAGGATGGTGCCTTTGCTCGAGGACGCGGTGTCCAGTTGCAACACGGTGTGGGGGTAGGGCTGTTCGTCCATCTTGTTCGCCTCCGCGATAGGTGACTGGAGGCGAACAACATCTATCCGTGTGAGCGGGTACCACTACATCCAGTGATGCCATTGGCCGTTTCTTTACCGGACTGGTCCGGCATCGCGGCGGCAAGACAGGCGACGCACGGCACGACGAGTGCGCCGTACTCGGGCCGTACAAGTCGGCGCAGGCGCAATGTCTTGATCGCGCGCTGCACGGAGATCCTCGACACGTTCACGATCTGCGCGAGCTCGTCCTGCGTCAGTTCGATGCGGACGGTCTGGTCCTGTCCGGCCCCGCGGAACACGGAGGCGAGCTTCACCAGCTCGGACGCGAGTCGCCACGGCCCTTGGTAGGCGGCGAAGTCGAGGCGGCGGCGCTCGGCGGCTCGCAGGCGCGCGGACACCAGCCTCGCTATCTCCAGCGACGTGCCGGGACTTTCCCGCACGAGCTCCGCGAAGCGGCCGCCGGGCACCTCCGCGTAGCTTCCGGCGCCCAGCGCGATCACCGAGGCGGACCGCCTGCGCCTGTCCAAAAAGGCCATCTCACCGATGAGGTCGCCTCTGCCGAGCAAACCCAGCAGGTGCGTGCGGCCGTGCGCGTCGCGCGTCTCGGCCTTGAGCTGGCCGGTGAGCACGAGCGCCACGGAGCTACCGACCTCGCCCTCACGCATCACGACGTCTTTCGACTCGAAGTCGACCTGCCGGAACCCGCTGAGCAGCTCGCCGAGGTCCTTGACCGACACTCGCGCGGCGAAGCTCTCCGGCGGCCAGTTCTCCGGCCCCGCCGCCGGCGGCACAATTTTTCTGCGCGGTATGCCCATGGGCTGAGCCTTTCCGTACGTCCACGTCCTAGCGCACGATGCATCGAAATTGCGCGCGACAACGTAACTCCCCGTTGCGAACACTGGGCCGCAAGGGTGATTTTCAGTCGCAGTTCGGTAGCATTAGTAACGATGGTAATCGCTGGCAGCAGGCATGACTGCGCCAGATGGCACACAATTCCATGCCAGCCAGGAAAGAAGTTGGCCAGCATTTGTCCACGTTTCCCTCACGGGGATTTCCGTGGGGCACCGAGAAGGCTTCCTTCGCCTCTGACGACGACCCGAGCCGGACAGCCCGCTTTTCGCGTACTCCGCAGGACGCCGCTCTGTTCCGTCAACACCATGCCGATCAAGCGCTCGCCCGAGCGTCGTTGTCGCCCGCCCTCGCCAGGATCTTCGCGCAGTCCTGGGAGCAACTCGTCCACGGGCGCAGCAGACCCGCCGGGAACCGGCGACCTTCACGGCGCAGAACCACCTCGTCGGTGCCGGTCACTGCGCCGATCACCAGGACGCTACTTCGAGGTCACCTGCGGCGGCGCGAGCCACGCCGTCTGCTGGACGGGCATCCGCACGCCGACGGCGGTGAACGCGAGGTCGCGCGCGGCACGGCGGGCCGTTAGCACGGCGAGGTGCGCGGTCACGGTCGCCGTGCGGGACAGGCCCTCGTGCGCGGCCGCGGCGGCCTCGTGGATCTCGTCCTCGGTCACCCCGCCCTCGAAGCGGCGGGTCAGGTCCTCGACCGCCTGGCGCAGTTGTGCCTCCGGGTTCAGCATGTCCGGCACAACGGCCCCGCGGCCGCCGCGGTTCACGCCGTGACCCACCCGAGACGAGGTTTCACCCGCACGGTCGCCCCGCGGCCGGGGTCAGCGCAGGCGCAGGTCCGCGCCCGCGTGCAGGGTGAGGGCGAGCCCGAGCACGTTGCCGCGGCCGATCATCTCCCAGCGCGTCTGCCGCACCGCCTCGCCCGCGGGCATGCCGCCGGCGAGCCTGGCCAGCAGCATGCCGCTCACCCAGCCGGCCATGCCCTGGTCGACGGCCACCTCCGGGCACACCACGCCCGCGGCGCCCGCCCTGTTCACGAACGCGTCCACCAGGTGCGCCGCCGGGGACGTCAGGACGACCAGCGGCCGGTGGGGCCAGCCCTCGACGTCGACGGACTCCAGGACGCCTTCGCCGTAGACGAGGTTCAGCACGTCCGCGCGTTCTTCCGCCAGGGCGCGCGACAGCCTCGACGGGCTGACGTACGCGGAGGAGATCGTGTCCGGCGGCAGGAACGACATCAGCTCGGCCACGTGCCGCTGGGTGAGCGCGCGGTCGAGGTCCGGGTCGACGACCAGCGCCACCTGGACCTGCCGCTGGGCCGGCGCGACCTGCCACGCGAGTGGTCCGGCCGGCTGTTCCAGCACGCTCGACAGGCCCCAGAAACCGAAGGGGCACAACACGTTCCCGCTGTGGTCCGGTTCGGGGCAGCGCGGCGGCACCGGGCCGCCGGCGCCGAACGGGCCGAACCGCGACACCGACGAGCACAGCCGGTGCGGGCCCGCGGTGAACGGCAGGTCGTAGACGCTCGCCCACGGCAGGCGCGTCGCTCCGGCGACGGTGATCACGCCGCCGCGCCGGACTCCCCCGCCGCCGGGGAACAGCCGCCCGTGCAGCGCCGCGCCCCGCACCGCGAACGCGGCCAGGTCCTCGCAGTACGCCGGGAAACCCTTGCCGTACCAGGGATCCAGCCCGGCCACGGCGGGCAGTTCGACCGGGGCGTCGAGGCTCGCCCAGCGCAGCTCGCGGTCGGCCGCCACCAGGGCGCGCTCGCCGAGCACGAGGACCGAGGCGGTGCGCGACGAGAGCGGTCCGAGGTCCGCGAACGTCCGCGAGAGCCGCAACCGCGGCCGCACGACCGACTCACCGCCGCCGACGGGCAGCACCACCTGCTGCACGTGCACCGGCACCACACCGCGGTAGACGACCAGCTCACCGCTCCACGGCACGGACGCGTACGGCGTCGTCACGGCGAAGCTCACCCACGGGCTGCCGCCCTCCACGGGCAGCACGAACGACTCCGCCTGCACGTCGCGGCCGTTCATGCCGAGCACGGCCTTGAGCTCCAGGTCGCCGGGCAGCGGCACGGCGACGTCCCCGACGCGCACCCAGACCTCGTAGTCGGCGCCCGGCCGCAGCGCCCCGGCGATGCCCTCGGTGGCGCCGGGCAGCGCGACGACGACCGACACGGCCCTGTCGACGGACGGGGGCGGCGCGGGCAGCTTCGCGTACGTCATCATCCGGCGGCGTTCCAGCTCGCGGAACAGCCACAGGGCGTCCTCGACCCTCGCCTCGCCGGGACCGCGGGGCCGCGCCAGCACGACGTGCGGGGCGCTCCAGCCCACCAGCATCGCGGCGCTGTCCACACCGGACACCCAGGCGTGCACGGCTGTGAAGAGCACGACGGGTCGTCCGAGCCTGCGCAGCACGGCGACGATGGGCGCGGAGTCCCACGAACGCGTGTCGTGCAGCGCGACGACGTCGCCGGGCACGTCGCTGATCGACGGCAGCGCCGAGGCCGAGGCGAAGTGCCGCAGGTCCACCACCGCGCACCGCAGCGACCGGACCCGCGTGGTCACGACGGTCGACGCGGCGAAGCCCGGGGTGAGGCCCTGGCTCACCCGCGCCCACCCGCCGGGATCGGTGACCACGACGAGCGACGTCGACGGGGTCAGGGCCGCGACGAAGTCCAGTGGTGAACCTTCACCACCGGTGACGGTGAACTCAACGGGCGCCACAGCCGTACGCCTGGAGGTGCAGCTAGAACGGCCAGCCGAGCACCGGCAACCCGACGACCGCGTCCACGGCGAGCCCGCAGAACACGAGCATCAGGTACAGGTTCGACATGTGGAAGAACTTCATGGTGTTCGTGGAACCGCCGCGGCGCACGACGTTGTGCAGCTTGTGCGCGAAGACGGCGAACCACACGCCCGACGCCGCCGCCACGGCCACGTAGATCCACGAGGTGACGGGCGCGAGGGCGAGCGTGCAGACGACGGTGATCCAGCTGTAGATCACGATCTGCCGCGTCACCTGCTGAGCTGTGGCCACCACGGGCAGCATCGGCACGCCTGCGCGGGCGTAGTCCTCCTTGAACTTCATCGCGAGGGCCCAGGTGTGCGGCGGGGTCCAGAAGAAGATGACGCCGAACATGACCAGCGCCGGCCACTCCACCGTGCCCGTCACCGCCGACCAGCCGATGATGACGGGCATGCACCCCGCCATGCCGCCCCAGATGATGTTCTGCGAGGTGCGGCGCTTGAGGACCAGCGTGTAGACGAAGATGTAGAAGAGGATCGTCGCGACCGCGAAGGCGGCCGACATCAGGTTGACGAAGATCCAGAGGAACGCGAACGAGAACACGCCGAGCGCGATGCCGAAGATCAGGGCGTTGCGCGGCGGGATGGCGTTGTGCGCGAGAGGCCTGGCCGCCGTCCGCTTCATCACCGAGTCGATGTCGGCGTCGACGAAGCAGTTGAGGGCGTTCGCCGACCCCGCGGCCAGGGTGCCGCCGGTGAGGGTGCAGGCGATCAGCCACAGCGGGGGCAGACCGTGCTGCGCGAGCAGCATCGCCGGGATCGTGGTGATCAGCAGGAGCTCGATGACCCGCGGCTTGGTGAGCGCCACGTACGCGCCGACGACCTGGCGAGGCGACCTGTTCGGGGCCTCGGCGACGAGACTGTCGGCACTCATCGGGTGAACGCTCCTCGTGTCGAAACAGGTGTGAAACCCGGCGACTGATGGTAACCGCGCAAAGAATTCACAGCCCGTTCGGGTGCTGGTGTGCCTCGGCACACATGTGCCTGGGAGCTTTCGGAGCACCTTCTGAATCTCTCGGGACTAGGCTGGCCGGAGGACGTGGGAGAGACGTGGGTCAGGCTCTTCGGGATCGATTCCGAACGAGTCGCCGGCCCGCCCTAGCGACAAAGTTTGGAGCTGTAAGTCCGTGACCGTCACCGACGACATCGCCCGGCTCACCAAGGCCGATCTGCCCGACGACTGGACCGAGCTCGACAAGCGCGCCGTCGACACCGCGCGCGTGCTCGCGGCGGACGCCGTGCAGAACGTCGGCAACGGCCACCCCGGCACGGCGATGAGCCTCGCGCCCCTCGCCTACACGCTGTTCCAGCGCGTCATGCGGCACGACCCCGCCGACCCGGACTGGGTGGGCCGCGACCGGTTCGTGCTCTCCGCCGGCCACTCCAGCCTGACGCTCTACATCCAGCTGTTCCTGTCCGGCTACGGCCTGGAGCTCGACGACCTCAAGACCCTGCGCAAGTGGGGCTCGAAGACGCCGGGCCACCCGGAGCACGGCCACACCAGGGGCGTCGAGATCACCACCGGCCCGCTGGGCTCCGGTCTCGCCGCCGCGGTCGGCATGGCCATGGCCGCCCGCCGCGAGCGCGGTCTCTTCGACCCGTCCGCCGCGCCGGGGCAGAGCCCGTTCGACCACCACGTCTACGTGATCGCCTCCGACGGTGACATCGAGGAAGGCGTCACCTCCGAGGCCTCGTCGCTCGCGGGCACGCAGCAGCTGGGCAACCTGGTCGTCTTCTACGACGACAACAAGATCTCCATCGAGGACGACACGACGATCGCGCTGTCCGAGGACACCGCGGCGCGCTACGAGGCCTACGGCTGGCACGTCCAGGTCGTGGAGTCCGGCGAGAACGTCAAGGGCATCCTCGAGGCCGTCGAGAAGGCCAAGGCCGTCACCGACAAGCCGTCGTTCATCCTGCTGCGCACGATCATCGGCTACCCGGCGCCGAACAAGCAGAACACCGGTGCCGCGCACGGTTCCGCGCTCGGCGTGGACGAGGTCAAGGCCACCAAGGAGGTCCTCGGCTTCGACCCCGAGCAGACCTTCGAGGTCGCCGACGAGGTCCTGGCGCACGCCCGCGAGGTCGTCAAGCGCGGCGAGCACGCCAAGGCCGAGTGGCAGAAGAGCTTCGACGCGTGGGCGTCGGCCAACGGCGAGAACAAGACGCTGTTCGACCGCCTCGTCTCCCGCGAGCTGCCGCAGGGCTGGGACGCCGACCTGCCGGTCTACGAGGTCGGCGGCAAGGAGATCTCGACCCGCAAGGCTTCCGGCGAGGCCATCAACGGGCTGGCCAAGCACCTGCCCGAGCTGTGGGGCGGGTCGGCCGACCTGGCCGAGTCGAACCTCACGACGATCAAGGACGCCAAGTCGTTCGGCCCGGAGTCGATCTCCACGGGCATGTGGAGCGCCGACCCGTACGGCCGCGTGCTGCACTTCGGCGTCCGCGAGAACGCCATGGGCATGATCCTCAACGGCATCGCGCTGCACGGCCCGACCCGTCCGTTCGGCGGCACGTTCCTCGTGTTCTCCGACTACATGCGCCCCGCGGTGCGGCTGGCGGCGATCATGCAGGCCGCCGTCACCTACGTGTGGACGCACGACTCCATCGGCCTGGGCGAGGACGGCCCGACGCACCAGCCGATCGAGCACCTCGCGTCGCTGCGCGCGATCCCGGACTTCGCGGTCGTCCGCCCCGGTGACGCCAACGAGACCGCGTACGCGTGGAAGGCCACGCTCGAGCAGCTCGGCCCGGTCGGGTTCGCGCTGAGCCGGCAGAACCTCCCGATCCTGGAGGGCACCTCCGCGGAGGGCGTCCAGCGCGGCGGTTACGTGCTCTTCGGCGACGACGACCCGGAGATCGTGATCATCGGCACGGGCTCCGAGCTCCAGGTGGCGGCCGAGGCCGGGAAGGTGCTGCAGGGCGAGGGCGTTGCAGTGCGCGTGGTCTCCATGCCGTCCGTCGAGTGGTTCGAGAAGCAGGACGCCGAGTACCGCGAGTCGGTCATCCCGTCGTCGGTCAGGGCGCGCGTCGCGGTGGAGGCCGGGATCGCGCAGCCGTGGTACCGCTACGTCGGCGACAACGGCGAGATCGTGTCGATCGAGCACTTCGGTGCCTCGGCCGACTACCAGGTTCTGTTCAAGGAGTTCGGCTTCACGACGGAGAACGTCGTCGCCGCAGCGCGCCGTTCCCTTGACAAGGTGAGGGGTAACAAGTGAGCAAGCCGCATCTGGAAGCACTGTCCGCAGCCGGAGTCTCGATCTGGCTCGACGACCTGTCCCGCGAACGGCTGACCAGCGGCAACCTGGACGAGCTGATCCGCGACTGGAACGTCGTCGGCGTCACGACGAACCCGACGATCTTCGCGGGCGCGTTGTCCAAGGGCGAGTCCTACGACGAGCAGGTCCGCGAGCTCGCGAACCGGGGCGCCGACACCGAGGCGACCATCCGCGAGGTCACGACGACCGACGTGCGCAACGCGTGCGACAAGTTCCGCGACATCTACAACTCGACCGGTGGTGTGGACGGCCGCGTCTCCATCGAGGTCGACCCGCGCCTGGCGTTCGAGACGGACAAGACCGTCGCCGAGGCGCAGGACCTGTGGAAGACCGTGGACCGGCCCAACCTGCTGGTGAAGATCCCGGCGACCGAGGCGGGCATCCCCGCGATCACGAAGGTGATCGCCGAGGGCATCTCCGTCAACGTCACGCTGATCTTCTCCGTCGAGCGCTACGAGAAGGTCATGGAGGCCTACATCGCGGGCCTCGAGCAGGCCAAGGCCAACGGCCACGACCTCCGCTCGATCCACTCCGTCGCCTCCTTCTTCGTCTCGCGCGTCGACACCGAGATCGACAAGCGCCTCGACAAGATCGGCACGGACGAGGCCAAGGCGCTGCGCGGCAAGGCCGCCCTCGCCAACGCCTGGATCGCCTACGGCGCGTTCGAGAAGACGTTCCAGGGCGAGCGCTGGGAAGCCCTCAAGGCGGACGGCGCGCACGCGCAGCGCCCGCTGTGGGCCTCCACCGGTGTGAAGGACCCGAGCTACTCCCCCACCCTCTACGTCGATCAGCTCGTCGTGAACGACGTCGTGAACACGATGCCGGAGAAGACGCTGCAGGCCGTCGCCGACGCGGGCAAGATCACCGGTGACACCGTCACCGGACGCGCCGCGGAGGGCCAGGAGGTGTTCGACCAGCTCGAAGCCGTGGGAATCGACCTCCAGGACGTGTTCGTCGCGCTGGAGACCGAGGGCGTCGAGAAGTTCGAGAAGTCCTGGGAAGAGTTGCTCGAGACGGTGACGAACCAACTGGCGAAGCTGAAGGGCTGATCATCAAGTGACCTCCGTCGACATCGTGAGGTCACCGAACGCCGACCAGGTCAGCACGATCGCTGCTGACCTGGTCGCGGATTCGGTGCCGAGCAAGCTGACCGCGCAGGACCCGACCCTGTGGGGGCCGGAAGCCGAGTCCGAGGCGAGCATCCGCCTGTCGTGGACGACGTTGCACGAGACGTCCAGGGCGCTGCTCCCCGACCTCGTCGCGCTGCGCGAGGACCTGCACGCCGAGGGCGTCGACCGCGTCGTGCTCGCCGGGATGGGCGGCTCGTCGCTCGCCCCCGAGGTGATCACGCGGACGCAGGGCGTGCCGCTGGTCGTGCTGGACACCACCGATCCCGCCCAGGTCGCCGACGCGCTCGCCGGCGACCTCGAGCGCACCGTGATCGTGGTGTCGTCCAAGTCCGGTGGGACCGTCGAGACCGACAGCCACCGGCGCATCTTCGAGAAGGCCTTCACCGACGCGGGCATCGACGCCGCGTCGCGCATCGTGGTGGTCACCGACCCCGGCTCGCCGCTGCAGAAGGCGTCCGAGGAGGCCGGCTACCGCAAGGTGTTCCTGGCCGACCCGAACGTCGGCGGCCGCTACTCGGCGCTGACCGCGTTCGGCCTGGTGCCGTCCTACCTCGCCGGCGCCGACGTCGAGTCGCTCCTCGACGACGCGGCCGAGGTCGCGAAGGTCGTGTCGCAGGACAACGTCGACAACCCCGCGGTGCAGCTGGCCGCGATCTTCGGTGCCGCGCACGCGCACGGCGCCGAGAAGGTCGTGTTCGCCGACACCGGTTCCGGCATCAAGGGCTTCGGCGACTGGGCCGAGCAGCTGATCGCCGAGTCGACGGGCAAGAACGGCACCGGCCTGCTGCCGGTCGTCGTCGAGGGCCCCGGCGCTCCCGGCTTCGTGGACGCCCGCTCGGACGCCACGACCGTCGCGATCGGACCGGCCACCGGTTCCGCGAGCGTCGCGGTCGAGGGCGGGCTCGGCGCGCAGTTCCTGTTGTGGGAGTACGCGACCGCGCTCGTCGGCAGGGTCCTAGGGATCAACCCGTTCGACCAGCCCGACGTCGAGGCCGCGAAGAAGGCGTCCCGCGCCCTGCTCGACGCGCCCGCCGCGTCGGCCACCGTCCCGTCCTTCGTGGACGGTCCGGTCGAGGGCCACGGCACCGACTGGGCGCCGCGCAAGGTGCACACCGTCGCCGAGGCGCTCGCCGCGCTGGTCGAGGTCGCGCCCGACCACGGCTACATCTCGGTTCAGGCGTACCTCGACAGGATCGACGACGCGTCCTTCGAGCTGCTCCGCGCGGAGATCGCGAAGAAGACGCACCTGCAGACCACGTTCGGCTGGGGTCCCCGCTTCCTGCACTCGACCGGCCAGTACCACAAGGGCGGTCACCAGAACGGCGTGTTCGTCCAGATCACCGGCGAGTCCGGCGACGACCTGGAGGTGCCCGGCCGTCCCTACACGCTCGCGCAGCTCCAGCTCGCGCAGGCGCTCGGCGACGGTCAGGTGCTCGCCGAACACGGCCGCCCGGTGCTGCGGCTGCACCTGCAGGACCGCATCGCCGGTCTGGCCCAGCTCGTCGAGGCAGTCCAGGAGGACGGCTCGTGACCACATCCGCCAAGTGGCGCAACCCGCTGCGGGACGCGGCAGACAAGCGCATGCCCCGCATCGCGGGCCCGAGCGCGCTGGTCATCTTCGGTGTCACCGGTGACCTGTCGCGCAAGAAGCTCATGCCCGCGATCTACGACCTCGCGAACCGGGGTCTGCTGCCGCCGGGCTTCGGTCTCGTCGGCTTCGCCCGCCGCGACTGGGCCGACCAGGACTTCATGAAGGTCGTGCACGACGCCGTCAAGGAGCACGCGCGCACGCCGTTCAACGAGGCCGTGTGGCAGCAGCTCGCCGAGGGCATCCGGTTCGTGCAGGGCACGTTCGACGACGACACCGCGTTCGACAACCTGGCCTCGTGCCTGGCCCAGCTCGACACCGAGCGCGGCACGGGCGGCAACCACGCGTTCTACCTGTCGATCCCGCCGGGCGCGTTCCCGACGGTGGTCAACCAGCTCAAGCGCGCGGGCCTCGCCCAGACGTCGCACGACCAGTGGCGCCGCGTCGTCATCGAGAAGCCGTTCGGCCACGACCTGAAGTCGGCCAAGGAGCTGAACAAGACGGTCAACGAGGTCTTCCCCGAGGAGTCGGTGTTCCGCATCGACCACTACCTCGGCAAGGAGACCGTGCAGAACATCCTGGCGCTGCGGTTCGCGAACCAGCTGTACGAACCCATCTGGAACTCGAACTACGTCGACCAC
>NZ_DASVFL010000393.1:0-3511 GCF_036380075.1 Lentzea sp.
GCCGAGATGTCGTTCTCGAGCGGCTGGTCGAGCGGGTTGGGGTTCGTCACGGAACTCTCCTCATTCATGCCTGAGCGCCTCGATGGGGCGGAGCTTCGCCGCGCGCGAAGCCGGGTAGCTGCCGAAGAACAGGCCGATCAGCGCCGACACCGCGAACGCGAGCAGCACCGACGACGGCACGATGACGGGCTGGATGCCGGCGATGGTGAACCGGCTGCCGACCACCCCGGCGGCGACGCCCAGCGCCCCGCCGAACAGGCTCAGCAGCGTCGCCTCGATCAGGAACTGGCCGAGGATCGACGACCGCGGCGCGCCCACGGCCTTGCGGATGCCGATCTCGCGGATCCGCTCGGTGACGGTGACCAGCATGATGTTCGTGATGCCGATCCCGCCCACCAGCAACGAGATCGCCGCCACGGACGCCAGCAGCACCGTGAACGTCTCCGTCGTCGCGGTCCGCGCGGTGAGCAGCTGGTCCTGGCTGAGGATCCGGTAGTCGGCGGTGTTCGTGATCTTGTGCCGGCCGTCGAGGACCGTCGTCACCTGCGCCTGCGCGTTCGGCAACGCGTCCGCGGACTGCGCCTGCACCACGATCTGGGTGAGGCTGCCGTAGCCGGTCAACGCGTTCTGCGTCGTCGTCAGCGGCGCCACGGCAAGGTCGTCCGCGTCCTGCAGCCCACTGGACCCCTTGGCCGCCAGCACTCCCACGACGGTGAACGGGATGTTGTTGACCAGCATCGGCTTGCCGACCGGGTCGGTGCCGGGGAAGAGCTCGGTCGCGACCGTCGCGCCGATCACGACGACCTTGCGCGCCTGCTGGACGTCGTTGTCGGAGAACAGGTTCCCCTGCGCGACGCTGCTGTTCGTGGTGTCGAAGTAGTGCGGGTCGGAGCCGATGAACTGGCCCACGTCGTGCGTCGTGTCGCCGTACGCGGCGGTCGCCTGCGCGGACACCACGGGCGAGGCGTACTTGACGTCGGGGGAGTCGGGGCCGACCAGCGCCGCCGCGTCCGCCGTGGTCAGCGGCTTGGCGGTGCTGCCGGGCTGGGCGCGCTGCGGGCTGATCGTCAGGATGTTCGTGCCGAGCCCGGCGATGCTCTGCTGCACCGCGCTCGACGCGCCGTTGCCGACCGCGATCAGCAGGATCACCGACGCGACACCGATCAGGATGCCGAGCGTGGTGAGCCCGGACCGCATCTTGTTCGCGGTCAGGCCCCGCACGGCGAAGGCGGCGATCTCGAGGAACCTCACACCAGCACCCCCGCGACCTTCCCGTCCACCACGCGCACGGTCCGCATGGCGTGGGCGGCGACCTCGTCCTCGTGCGTGATCAGCACGACCGTCCGCCCGCTGGCACTGAGCCGGTCGAGGATGCCCATCACCTCACGGCTGGAGTCGGTGTCGAGGTTTCCCGTCGGCTCGTCGGCCAGCACGATCGCCGGGGACGTGACGAGGGCCCGCGCGATCGCGACCCGTTGCTGCTGACCGCCCGACAGCTCGTTGGGCCGGTGGTGCGTGCGGTCCTTGAGGCCGACGAGGTCGAGCGCTGCGAGCGCGCGCTCGCGACGTTGTGCACGTCGAACTCCCGCGTACACCAGCGGGAGTTCGACGTTGGCGAGTGCCGTAGTGCGCGGCACCAGGTTGAAGGACTGGAAGACGAAACCGATCTTCCTGTTGCGCAGCAACGAGAGCTGCTCCTCGTCGAACTCGCCCGTGTCGATGCCGTCCAGCAGGTACTTGCCGGACGACGGCACGTCGAGGCAGCCGAGGATGTTGAGCAGCGTCGACTTGCCGGAGCCGGACGCGCCCATGATCGCGATGTACTCGCCCTTCTCCACGGTCAGGTCGAGCCCGCGCAGGGCGTGCACGGCCGTGTCGCCGGCCCCGTAGGTCTTGCGGAGGTCCCTGACCTCGATGACGGGGCTCATCGCCCGGTCCCGGTGAACCCGCCGCCGTTGGTGCGCTGGCCGCCACCGGTGCCGGGGAAGTTCCCGCCTTGCTGCTGACCGGTGCGGTTCTGGTTCGTCGACGTCGTCACCGGCGGCAGCACGACCTCGTCGCCCGCGCTCAGCCCGGACTTGATCTCCACGTACTGGTCGCCGCGCACCCCGACCTCGACGGTCTTGCGGGTCTCCGCGCCGTTCTCCATCACCTGGACGCTGCTGGCGCCGTTGACGGTCTGCACGGCCGCGGCCGGCACGGCGAGGACACCGGTGGCCCCGGCGACGGTGATCTCGACGCTCGCGGACTGGCCCGGCCGCAACCCGGCCGGCGGCTGGGTCAGCGTCAGCGTCACGCCGTACTGGACGACGTTGTTCGCCGTGGTGGGCGTGAGGTCGACCTGGGCGACCTTGGCCTGGACCGGCGTGGACTGCATCGCGTTGACCGTGACGGTCGCGGCCTGGTCGCCCTTGAGCTTGCTGACGTCCGACTCGGAGACGTTCGCCTTCAGCACCAGGTTCTTCAGATCGGTGACGACCACGAACCCGGACGTCGTCGTGGTGCTGGACGTGCTGGAGCTGCTGCTGTTGCTCGACGTGCCGCCGCTGGCGACCTTCTGGCCGACCGACCCGGTGACCGACGTGATCGTGCCGTCGCCGGGCGCCGTGAGCGTCGTGGCGGCGAGGGTGTCCTCGGCCTGCTGGAGAGCGAGCTGCGCCTGCCGGTACGCCGTCAGCAACGCGGTGGTGCCGGTGCCCTTGGCGAGCGCGGCGTCGACGTTGCCCTGCGCGATGTCGACCTGGAGCTGCGCCTGGGTCGGGTCGAGCTTCGCGAGCTGCTGGCCCTTGGTGACGGTGTCGCCGACCTTGACGTCGATCTCCGTGACCGTGCCGCTCGCCGAGAACGACGCCGCGGCGCTGAACGAGCTCTGCACCGTCCCCGACGCCGTGACCACCTCGCTGACGTCACGGGTCGCGGCGGCGGCCGTGCGGGCGGCGGTGGGCTGGGCGTTGCCGGACGAACCGAAGAACACCAGATAACCGGCCACACCGGCGCCGAGGAGCACCACCACCAGCAGCCCGTTGATCACCAGGGATCTGCGACGTCGAGTCATGGACGAGGATCGTCGTCCGCGAAGCTGTGCCCGGGCTGCGAGTTCCCTGGGAGTCCGCTGAAGATCGAAGCGCCCGATTTTCACCCGGTTGTGCACCTTTTTGCTCTTCGAGCAAGCCCTAGCGTCGGGGAATGGCCACGACCACCCCCTCCACCGCCTACAGCCGGGACCTGGGCGACGAGCTGCGCCGCCTGCGCGAGACCTGCACCGGACTGACGGGCGCCGCGCTGTCCGTGCGGCTCGGCTGGGACCCGAGCAAGCTCTCGACGATCGAGACCGGCAAGTACCGCGCCAGCGAGATCGACCTCGTCCAGTACCTCTCGATGTGCGGCAAGGACATCGACTTCTTCGAGGACTTCAAGAGGCGGTACCGGTACGCGTTCGAGGAGTACATCGTGCAGGTGTCGGACAACCTGCGCACGCTCGCGATGGCGGAGTCGACGGCGACGGCGATCA
>NZ_DASVFL010000394.1:0-5249 GCF_036380075.1 Lentzea sp.
GGCTGCACCCGGTCGAGTGGAACGTCGGCGAGGTCGCGGGCGCGCTCGCGGACTTCTGCCTGGCGCACCGAGTCACCCCTCGCGCGGTGCGCAACACACCCGGCCTGCTCGCGGACTTCCAGCACCGCCTGGAACGCGACGGCGTCGAGCTCCGCTGGCCGGATGTGTCCGGCTACTGACCCAGGAGACAACGATGTCCCGACTCACCGCGCTCATCGTCGCCGCGCTGCTCGCCCTCACCGCGTGCGGCGGCAGCTCGTCCAGTGACGGCCCCAAGTCGTTGCGCATGACCGTGTGGACCGCCAACGAGGCGCACCTCAAGCTGCTCGGCGAGATCGCCTCCGAGTACAAGGCGTCCCACCCGGACGTCACCGAGATCAAGTTCGACTCGATCCCGGCCGACGGCTACACCACCACCCTCACCACGCAGATCGCCGGCGGCAACGCACCCGACCTCGCGTGGATCCTGGAGGAGTCGGCACCGGACTTCGTCTCCTCCGGCGCGCTGCTGCCCGTCAAGGACAAGGTGGAGAAGGCGGACGAGCTGGTGCCGTCGGCCACCAAGCTCTGGGAGAAGGACGGCGAGCTCTACGCCTACCCGTTCTCCACCTCGCCGTTCGGGCTCTTCGTCAACACCGACCTCGTCGAGGACCTCCCGACGACGTGGGAGCAGGCCGTGGCGGCGTCGGCGGGCAAGAACCTCGTGCTGCCGGACTTCAAGTACCAGAACTGGGCCGTTCTGTCGGCGATCTGGCGCGGCTGGGGCGCCAACGCCTGGAGCGAGAACGGCGAGGAGTGCGGCTTCGCCGACCGGGAGATGAAGGACGCGATGGCGTTCATCCACAAGGCGATCTTCACCGACAAGGCGATCCCCGGCCCCGGCACGACCGTCGACTTCTTCGCGGGCAACGCCGCGATGGCCGTCAGCCAGATCTCGCGGGCCGGCGCGCTGAAGGACGCGAAGTTCGGCTGGACGCTCCTGCCGCTGCCGAAGGGCCCGAAGGGCGACTACGCGGTCATCGGCCAGGCCGGTGTCGGCGTGCTGAAGCGCTCGAAGAACGCCGAGGCCGCCGCGGACTTCCTCGGCTTCCTCACCAACACCGCCAACTCCGCGAAGCTCGCCCAGTTCTTCCCGCCGGCCCGGCAGTCGCTGCTCAACGCGGACACCCTCGCGAAGAGCAACCCGCTGATCAAGCCGGAGCAGCTCCAGTCGGTCGTGGTCGACGGCATCGGCAAGGGCGTGGTGAAGCCGAGCCACCAGGGCCAGGAGGAGCTGAACCAGACGATCCGCGCCGCGCTCGACCCGCTGTGGAAGCCGGACGCGAACGTCGCGCAGGTGCTCGACGGCGTGTGCGCGAAGATCAAGCCGTTGCTGGAGCGCCGGTGACGTTCTGGACCTACCGCAGGCGCGACAACCTGGTCGGCTACCTGTTCGTCGCGCCCGCCCTGCTCGGCAGCCTCGTGTTCGTGCTCGTCCCGCTGGCGATGGTCGGCTGGTACAGCCTCAACGAGTGGAACGTCCTCGGCGGCACGTTCGAGTTCATCGGCGCCGAGAACTACCGGCGGCTGCTGGAGGACGAGAAGCTGCGCGAGTCGCTCGTCGCCACCGCCTGGTTCGCCGCCGGGCTGGTGGTGCTGAACCTGTCGCTGGCCTTGCTGCTCGCGGTGCTGCTCAACCAGAAGCTGCGCGGCACCACCCTGTTCCGAACGCTGTTCTTCTCCCCCGTGCTGGTGTCGCTGGTGGCGTGGACGCTCGTCTGGCAGCTGATGCTCCAGCCGGAGGGCAGCGTGAACGGGCTGCTCGGGTTCTTCGGCGTCGACGGCCCGAACTGGCTGCGCGGCGACACCACCGCGATGGTCTCGGTCGTCGTCGTGCAGGTGGTCAAGAACGTCGGGCTGAACATGGTGCTGTTCCTCGCGGCGCTGCAGGGCGTCCCGGCGCCGTTGTACGAGGCGGCGAAGATCGACGGCGCGGGCGCGTGGACCCTGTTCACACGGATCACGATCCCGTTGATCAGCCCGACGATCCTGCTCACGTCGATCATCACGATCGTCGGCTCGCTGCAGGTGTTCGCGCAGATCGCCGTGCTCACCCAGGGCGGCCCCGGCACGTCCACGACCGTGTTGATCTACTACCTGTACCAGCAGGCGTTCCAGTTCCACCACTTCGGCTACGGCGCGACGATCTCGGTGCTGCTGTTCGTCATCGTCGCCGCGCTGACGCTGCTGCAGTGGAGGATGCGCCGGAAGTGGGTGCTCCATGAGTCGTGACGGCTCGAAGCGCAAGATCTGGCTCTACGGCCTGCTGTGCGTGTTGTGCGTGCCATTCGTCTTCCCGACGTGGTGGATGGTCACCTCGTCGATGAAGCCGATCGGCGAGATCTTCTCCGAGTCGCTGCTGCCCTCGGAGTGGACGTTCTCCACGTACGAGACGGTGTTCCGGATGCAGCCGTTCGGGCAGCAGTACTGGAACAGCCTCTACATCGCGGTGGTCGTCACCGCCGGCACGATGGCGGTCGCGGCGATGGCGGGCTACGCGTTCGCGCGCATCCGGTTCCCCGGCCAGAACGCGCTGTTCGTGGTGGTGCTGACCGGCCTGCTCATCCCGAGCGAGGTGACGATCGTGCCGCTGTTCCGGATGTTCCAGTCGCTCGGCCTCACCAACACGCACTGGCCGCTGGTCATCGTGCCGGTCTTCGGCGCGCCCTGCGTCCTGGCGATCTTCATCATGCGGCAGTTCTTCCTCGCGCTCCCTGCCGAGCTGGAGGAGGCCGCGCGGATGGACGGCCTGGGCCGCGCCGGCATCTTCTGGCAGGTGGCGCTGCCGCTGGCCCGCCCGGCTCTCGGCGCGGTCGCGATCTTCACGTTCCTGCACTCGTGGAACCTGTACCTGGAGCCGATCGTGTACCTGTCGACGCCGGACATGTTCACGCTGCCGCAGGCGCTGACGCAGTTCGTCGACATCTACGGCGGCCCGATGTGGAACGTCCAGCTGGCGGCGGCGACGATGACGGCCGTGCCGATCCTCGTGGTGTTCGTGGTGGCGCAGCGCCAGTTCATCGAGGGGCTCGCGCACACGGGTGTGAAGGGGTGACCGGAAAGAGGGCTTCTGGCCCCCGGTGGTGCGGCTCGTCCCGGTCTACACTCTTCCGACCTGCCGCGACCAGCCGAAGGACCTCTCATGGACATCACCTTCCGGTCCTCCCGGGGGCTCGACGTGGCGGCGAGCGACGACAGCGCGGGCAGCGTGTTCCGCGCCTTCTACGAGGGGTACGACCAGGCCTTCACCCTGCCCGACGAGAAGGAGAGCAGAGAGGGCTTCGTCGAGTGCATGGACCTGAACCGCGGTCCTGACTTCCGGCGGATCTCCGCGCGGCTCGGTCCCTTCCGCGAACTGGTCGTGACCGCCGAGATCGACGGGGTCCCGGCCGGCGGCGCCAACTTCCTGGTGACCCCGCTGCCGGACCACGCCGTGGTCACGCTGAACCTGAACTACCTCTTCGTCCGGCCCGGCCTGCGCGGACGTGGTCTCTCGAGACGGCTCGTGGACGCGTGCCGAGAGCTCGCCGAATGGCTCTTCCCCTGCGGCGGGCCGGTGCTGGTCTTCCTGGAGATGAACGACCCGCTGCTCATCACCGCCGAGCAGTACGAGCAGGACTCCGCGGTGTCCGGCATCGACCAGTTCGACCGGATCGCCATCTGGGCGAAGCTGGGTGTTCGCATCGTCGACTTCCCGTACGTGCAGCCACCGCTGTCCGCCGCACAGGAGGCCGACGGCAACCTGCTGTACGGGTTGCTGGCCGATTCCCCGGTCGAGCTGACCGGAGGGCTGCTCGCGGACCACCTGGAGAGGTTCTTCGCCATCTCCGTTCTCAAGAACGGTGACGTGGAATCGAACGAACTGGCCGCGGAACAGGTGCGGACCTGCCGCCGAATCGGTTCCATCGGACTGCTCGACCCCCTTCCCGGGCTCGCTGACCTGCGACAGAAGGTCGGAACGGCGAGCAACGGCATTCGCCGGGAATTGGTCGCGCACGCCACGTGACGGAATCGTTACCGGTCTCCCGGTCCTAGCGCGAAACCCTCCCGACCCCGATCGCGATTGTCCTGCAGGGTGATGCCCTGAAGGCGCCACCGTCTGGGCAATCGATGGGGGAGATCGTGAACCAGTCGTCCTCGGATGGCGTCGTATTACCCGTTGTTCCCTCAGCCGTCCCCTCCACCGACGACGGCGCACGGGAGAGCGGCGGCACGCTGAACCTCACCATTTCCGTGCTGATCAGGCACGAGGATCTACACACCGCGCTGCGGCAGCACGCGCCCGGCATGCGCTGGGACAAGAAGCTCGTCGAAGGACTGCGGAAGCACGAACAGAGCACCGAGCTGTCGCTGGCGATCGAGCCGCTGTTCAACGACATCGCCGATCGCAAGAGAGGGCTCTTCGTCGAGGACTTCCTCATCGACACCCACAGCCGCGACGACCTCAGCGCCGAGCACGGCCCGAACGTGTGCGACCTGATCGACATCGACATGCCGAAGCAGGTGAGGTGGGAGACCGAGGGCGAGAGGCTGCGCGCCGACTTCCTCAGCCCGCCGCGGTTCGAAGGCGTGCGATGCAGGGCGTTCTGGGTGGCTCACTCGAACCTCTCGCTGTCCTACCACCTGTCGTTCGAGGTCCCCTACGAGCACACGGCGTCGCACTACTACGCGCTCAGCCTGCTGCAGAAGGTGTTCTTCCCGACGGAGGGAACGACCTACCTCCACGACGAGGAGCCGAAATACCCCTCCGTCACTTCGCAGCTCGTCAAGCCCGCCGCAGCGGTGGGGATGGCCGACTACGTCGAGGGGCGGTTCAAGGTCGACGCGGCGCACCTGTTCCAGAGCATCTTCGGTGATCCCGGGGCAGGCCGGCCGAGGGCGGAAGGCGACACACTCGCGAAAACCCTGCTGTACCGGGGAATGCACGAGGAGGACTCCTGCCTCACCGACTGGGACCGGAAGTGCGTCGCCGTGCTGGAGGACCCGTACTTCTTCGAACTGCTGAACAACAGGAAACAGCTGAGCGAGTCGAAACTGGACCTCGTGACGGTGGACGGGGTCGAACGGGGAGTCCTGTCCTACCGCCACGAGATCCTCGACGGCGGTGATCAGGACGAGCTGGCGTACTACTTCCTGTCGGGCTTCTTCCAGAACATCATCGACTTCCTCCGGCAGGACAACTCCGAGGTGCTGGACGGCACGGACCCGAT
>NZ_DASVFL010000395.1:0-23953 GCF_036380075.1 Lentzea sp.
GCGGGGACTGATTAGCATCACTGTCCATGCTCGCCAGCCCGTCGGACCTCGTCGACCTGCTCGAATGCGAGCACCGCAGCTTCCTGGCGCGGGACGAGCGGCGGGGTGACCCTGCTGAGCTGCACCGACTGGCCGCCAGGACGGCCGCCGACATGCGTTCGGGCAACGACATCGTCGAGAACGCCGTGTTCTTCGACGGCGTCTTCCACTGCACCGCGCAGACGCTGGTCCGCACCCCCGACGGTCACGAGCCGTGCGACGTGGTGCAGGAGGCCACGCCGCTGGCCGTGCTGTCGCTGGTCGCGGCTGCTCAGGCGGTGGGGGCCGAGCGTGCGCATCTGATCGTCGACAGGCGCAGGACGTCGTTCCGGATCGCCGACTTCACGCCGTTGCTCGGCCGGTTGCGCAACCGGCTCGCGAAGCCGGGACCCGCGCCGACGCGGTCGTGGGGTGACGTCCGGGCGGCCTGCACCGGGTGCCGGTTCGCCCGGCACTGCGCGTCGGGGCGCGAGGAGGCACGGGACCTGTCGCTCGTGGCCGGGTTGCGGACCGACCAGCGGCGGAAGCTGGTTTCAGCCGGCATTGACACGATCGACGCGCTTGCCGCCACCGAGGAACGGCCGGCCACCCTCTCCCCCGCGAGCTTCACGGCGCTGACGGCGCAGGCGCGGTTGCAGGTGCTGCAGGAACGCACTGGCGTGGTCAGCTACGAGGTCGTGGCGCCGGAGGCGTTGGCGAACCTGCCGGAGCCGGCGGAGGACGACGTGTTCCTGGAGGTCGACGGCGACACGTTCCGCACGCCGGGCTGGCAGGGGACGTTCGAGGAGTTCGTCGAACGCACGCCGGTCGGCACGGTCTACCACTTCACGCCGCACGACCTGGCCGGCCGGGCCGCGCGCGCCGCGACGAAAGAGTCCGAAGTGGACGAGCTGGTGCGGCGGTGCGTGGATCTGGGAGCGCTCACACGGCGGGCCGTCCGGGTGTCGACGCGGGAGTACACGCTCCAGGCGCTGAGGCCGCTGCTGGACGACGAGAACCCCACGAGGGGTGTCCGGGACCTGCTGGTGCGGGTCAAGCGCGAGCACGACGTCGAGACCGCGCCGCCTCAGGAACGCGACGAGGCGGCGCTCGAGAAGGCGGCGGAGCGGGCGCGGCGGATGGCGGCGCTGACCGAGCCGTTGCTCGCCGAAGGGCACGCGTTGTTCGCGGCGACGGTCGGGTACCACCGGCGGGAGGCGAGTCCCGCGTGGGGTGACTTCTTCCGGCAGGCCAGCGCGCCGATCTCGGACCTGGAGACCGACTCGAACTGCGCCGTGCCGATCACGCTGCGGACCGAGGACTGGGTGCCGCCCAGCGGACGCGTACGGACGCACAAACGGCAGGTGAAGGCGCGGATCGACCCGGAGCGGCCGCACCCGTTCGGCAAGGACGAGCAGGTCCGGCTGCTCTACCCCGGCAACGTCACACGCAACGCCGTGGTGGCGGACGACAACCCGTACGAGCTGGTGCTGACCGAGAGCAACTCGCACGAGCACGCCGAGGTGCCGATCGCCGTGCTGCCCGGCAGTCCGGTGCCCGCGTCGCCGAAGGACGAGGCCGTCGCGGAGCTGGCCGAGCAGGCGGTGCACCTGCTGCCGTTGCTCCCCCGCAACCCCGGCATCGACCTGCTGCTGCGCACGCCGCCCGCGCAGCCGTTGCCGCAGCACCCCGACGTGGTGCAGGCCGTGATCAAGGCCGTCGACCAGCTCGACGGCGGCACGCTCGCCGTGCAGGGACCGCCCGGCGCCGGCAAGACGTACCTCGCCACCAAGCTCGTGAAGCACCTGATCGACCAGGGCAAGACGGTCGCGGTGACCTCGACGTCGCACAAGGCCGTGGAGAACGTGCTGTCGTCGGTCGACCCCGGCATCCCGATGGCCAAGCGGCACAAGGGGAAGAAGCCCGAGGAGGGCGTGCCGTGGGACCAGCCGAAGGACAACGGCGCGCTGGCCCGCTGGCGGGAGGAGCACCCGCAGGGACACCTGGTCGGCGGCACCGCTTGGACGTTCTCCAACGCGGTGGTCAAGGCGCAGCCGTTCGACGTGATGATCATCGACGAGGCCGGCCAGTTCGCGCTGGCCGACGCGGTGGCGGTGGCGACGGCGGCGCGGAACCTCGTGCTGCTGGGAGATCCGCAACAGCTGCCGCAGGTCGTGCAGGGCGTGCACCCACCCGGTTCCGACGCCTCCGCGCTCGGGCACCTGCTCGGCGACGCGGACGTGATCCCGGACCACCTCGGCTACTTCCTCGCCGAGACGCGCCGGATGCACCCGGCCGTCTGCAAGCCGGTGTCCGAGCTCTCCTACGCGGGACTACTCCATTCGCACGAGTCAGCGGCCAACCGGGCGATCTCCGGCATCGACCCCGGCATCTACCTGCGGGAAGTCGATCACCGGCACAACATCACGTCGTCGGCGGAGGAGGCGGACGCCGTCGTCGACACGGTCCGGCAGATCGTCGGTCGTACTTGGACGGACAACGGCACGACGCGCGAACTGACCGCCGCGGACGTTCTCGTGGTCGCGCCGTACAACCTGCAGGTCCGCGTCATCCGCAGAAAGCTCGCCGATGCGGGCTTCGACGAAACTCGCGTGGGCACTGTGGACAGGTTCCAGGGACAGGAAGCACCCGCGGTCATCATGTCCATGACGTCGTCGTCCACCGTGGACCTGCCGCGTGGCCTGGACTTTCTTTTGTCACGTAACAGATTGAACGTGGCACTCTCGCGTGCCCAGGCGCTCGCCGTGATGATCTGCTCGCCACGCTTGCTGGATGCCGATGTGCGCGGCGTGGAGCAGATGCGGTTGGTGGCCGGCGTCATCGGCCTAACAGAAAACATGTCGATCTATCCGTGGTGACACCACTCCGTTGCCATACGGTGACCTTCTGAGCGCTGTGCGTTGCTAGCGTGACCCGGTTCACCCGGTCGGGTGATTTGGTAAGTCGATGTGTTTGATCCGCCAAAGCACCAATGCAGAGCAGGAGTTTTCATGGCAAGCAGAGTTCTGGGCGCGTTCGCGGTGGCGGCGACCGCGACCATCGCTTCGCTGGCTCTGGCCACCCCGGCCAGTGCACACACCCCGGTGTCGTCGGCGGAGTGCGTCAAGGACAAGGCTGTGCTGTCGGTCAAGCTGACCCAGTACGCGGGCGGCAACAAGAACACCGTGCTGATCAAGGACGGCGACAAGGTCCTGGTCGACGAGAAGTTCGGCGAGAACTGGCCCGAGAAGGTCGGCAACAAGGTCGAGTCGAAGAAGTTCGAGGCGGACGGCACCGTCGCGCACAAGTTCACCATCAAGGTGACGGCGTCCGACGGCTCGAACCACAACTACGAGAAGACGCACGAGACGGCTGCGTGCGTGCAGGCGCCGCCGACCAAGTCGTCCGAGACGAAGCCCCCCGTGCCGAGCAGCTCGGTTTCGGAGGCGCCCTCGTCCTCCGTGCCCCCGGTGACCACCTCGGCCTCCCCGGTGGCCCCTGGTGGCAGCGCTCCGGAACCGCCGCTCGCGGCGACCGGTGCCTCCCCGATGTGGCTGCTGCTCTCGGGTCTGGGTCTGGTGGGCGCCGGTGCCGGCACCCTGCTGTTCCTTCGTCGCCGTCGCACGGCGTGAAGTAGCTGAACGAGAGACGGGGGCGGCCGGCGGCCGCCCCCGTTTCGCTTGCTAGAGGTCCAACGCGTCGGCCGGTCCGTCGCCGTCGTAGATGAACCACTCGGTGCCGAACGCCAAGGCGAACGTCTCCTCGTCCAGCGACAGGAAGAACGAGTCCTCGGTGATCTGGGAGGCGTGGGCGCGCATCGCCTCGCGCTTCACCCCGAGGTACTTGGTGACGTCGACGCCGACGGTGATCTCCGACTCCGGGACGGCGCCCTCCATCGGGGGCGGCACGTCCATGCTGGCGCGCCGGAACGCCTCGCGGAACTCCGACTCGCGCACCATGCCCTGGTAGACCTTCGGGGTCCCGGCGATCTCCGCGGCGCGCTTGCCCACGTGGTGCACCTGGATGTGGTCGGGGTGGCCGTAGCCGCCGAAGCTGTCGTACGTCGTGAGCACGTCGGCGTTCTCCTCCACGAGGATCGCCGCGAGCCGCTGGGCGGCCTCCTCGACGTCCGCGGTCCAGAACGAGCCGGGCTTCGAGTTGAGCTCGTCGCCCATCATCCCGGAGTCGCGGTAGCCCAGGAACTCCACGCGGGCCGCGCCCAGCAGGTCGGCCGCCGCGTGCGTCTCGACGACGCGGCGCTGCCACAGCTCCTCGTTCTCCTCCAGGAAGTCCGGGACCTCGCCCGCCTCGCCGCGCGTCGCGACGACGAGCACGACCCGGTGTCCCTCCTCGAACGCCTTGCGCATCACGCCGCCCGTGACGATGCACTCGTCGTCGGGATGCGCGTGGAACGTCACCAGTGTTGCCATGCCTGCGACGTTACCTGTGGCGGAACCGTTCAAACGCGTGAAAGGGCGGCGCCTCCCCTGGACTGGGGAGGAGGCGCCGCCGCTCGGCGAACCCGCGGAGCCTGTGGCGCGACTCAGAACGTCGGCGAGGTAATCCACGCTCAGCAGGACACCTCGCGGCACCGCCCCCACGCCCCCGTACAACCAGTACGAGGACGTGGGGGCGGCACCACGATGCGCCCGTCTGACCACGCATTCCCCCGGCAACGTTCTGAGCCACGCCACTAGCGCAGGGTCAGGTTCCAGGAGTTGATGTACCCGGTGTCACCGGAGTACACGTCCTGGACCCGCAGCTTCCACGTGCCCGCCGCGACCTCGGACGAGGCGTTGACCGTGTAGGTCGCCACCACGTTGTCGGCACTGTCCGAAGAGGACGAGTTCTTCAGCCGGTAGGCGGTGCCGTCCGGCGCGACCAGGTCGATCACCAGGTCGCCGCGGTAGGTGTGGACGATGTCCACGCCGACCTTGGTGGTGGCGGAGGCGTTGCCGGACAGCGTCGAGGTGATCGACGACGTGATGGCGGCACCGCGGTCGGGGATGGCGACGTCGGTCGTGTTCTCCAGGCCACCGCTGGGAGGCGTGCTGTCGAGCGCGGCCACCGTCTTGGCGGCGTCGGCCAGACCGGCTCCGCAGCCGCCGGAGCAGGTGCCGGGCAGCGGGCGGGAGTTGGTCTTGATCAGGTCCTTGACCTGGGCCGGCGTGAGCGACGGCTTCTTCGCCACGAGCAGCGCGGCGAGGCCCGCGATGTGCGGGGCGGCCATTGACGTGCCCTGGTAGGGCTTGTAGTTCTCGGCACCGGGGGTGGTGGCGCCGGCGTTCAGCGTCGACCAGATGCCGTTCTCCGGCGTGGTGACGGTGCCGGGGGTGTCGGTGCCGCGCCGGGTCTCGCCGCCGGGCGCCGCGATGTCGACGCGGCTGCCGTAGTTCGAGTAGAACGCCTTGTTGCCCTCACGTCCGGTCGCCGCGACGGCGATGACGCCGTTGCAGTTGGCCGGGGTGAAGTTGGCGACGTCGGCGTTCGAGTTGCCGGCCGCGACGACGACCGTGGTGCCGCGGTTGACGGCGCCGTTGATGGCGTTCTGGTAGGTCGTCGAGCAGGACGACTGGCCGCCCAGCGACATGTTGATGACCTTGGCGGGCGTGGTGTTCGCGGGCACGCCGCTCACCGTGCCGCCGGACGCCCACGTGATCGCGTCGGCGATGTCGGAGGTCGCGCCGCCGCACTTCGCCAGCACCCGCAACGGCTGGATCTTGGCGTCGTAGGCGATGCCCGCGATGCCCTTGCCGTTGTTCGTGGCGGCGGCGATGGTGCCGGCCACGTGCGTGCCGTGCCAGGACGAGGCCTGGTCCGCGGCGGGCACCGGGTTGCCGAGGGCGTCGGTGCCGCACTCGCCGCGCGCCACCCAGTCGCCCTCGTCGGCCGGGTTCGAGTCGCGGCCGCTGTTGTCGCGAGCGCGCGCCGAGTCGGAGACGAAGTCGTACCCCGCGACGACCTTGCCCGCCAGGTCGGAGTGCGTGACGTAGCCGGTGTCGATGACCGCGACGGTCACGCCAGCGCCGGTGGTGCTGCCCCACGCGCCGGGCACGTTCATGCCGGCGGTGGCCTCGAACAGGTCCCACTGGCGGGAGTACTCGGTGTCGTTCGGGTCGGCGAACGGCTGCATCAGCAGGTCGGGCTCGACGTAGGCGACCTTGGGGTCGTTCCGGAACGCCTGGATGGTGTTGTCGGCGTTCGCGGTCTTCGCGCCCAGGTCGACGACGACGGCGCCGCTCGACATGCGGCGGTGCACGGACTTGCCCTTGCCGCGCACGTCGTCCGAGGCAGCGGAGTCGGACGAGGCTTCTGCGGTACCCGGCTTGTAGCCGACGATCAACCGCTCGAACGGGCGGTTCACCTGGGTCGAGTCCGGCTGGGACTGGATCTGGGCGGGAGCGGCGCTGACTGGTGAGACAACGCTGAGCACGGCGGCGGAGACTGCCGCGGCGCACACGCTCGTGCGTCGCAATCCGTTCACGTGAGGTCCTTCCACGCAGGGCCTTCGCGTGCCGTTGAGGGCGTCAGGGTTCTGAACCGGCTGCGGAGGTGGACGGACCGTAAGTCGCGTCACACCTGCGAAAACAGGTCTGGCGGAGGCCGAATGGCGACACTGACGTGTTCACGACAGGGTTCTTGGGCCGAATGGCGCACAATGTGGCCGTGTTCGGACACTTGGGCGTCGCCCCGGAGCTGACGGCCGTTTACGAGCTTCTGGTAACGGGCGGAAGCCGCACCACGGACGAAATCGGCGTCTCCGCCGCGGTGCTGGAGGAGATGCGGGAGCTCGGCCTCGTCCGGCACCTGCCCGGCGACGTGTGGCAGGCCGTCGCGCCGGACCTCGCCGTGGAGGCGCTGATCGCGGCCCGCGAGGAGTCCCACCGCCGGGCGCGCGCGGACGTCGGCCCGTTGATGGAGCTGTACCTGCGCAACCGCGACGAGGAGCTGGCCGACAACGCGTTCGTCGAGGTGGTGTCCGGTGTGGACGCCGTGCGCGAGCTGTGGCACGCCCTGCTGCGCGGCGCCCGCGAGGAGGTCTGCGTGCTGGACCAGCCGCCGTACGTGACGCCGCTGGGCCAGCACGTGGCGCTGGAGGACGAGACGCGCCTGCGGGACGTGCAGTGGCGGGTCGTCTACGACCGCTCGGCCGTCGACATCCCCGGCCGGGTCACGGAGATCATCGACCTGGTGGCGGCCGGCGAACGCGCCCGCGTGACGCCGACGCTGCCGTTCAAGCTGGCCGTGATCGACACGCACGCGGCCGTCCTGCCCGTCGTGAACGGCGACGTGGTCGACAAGGTGCTGCTGATCCGCCCGTCGGCGCTGCTGGACGTGCTGCGGTCGACGTTCGAGCTGTACTGGGACAAGGGGATCCCGTTCAGCCCCGGCGGCATCTACGCGGCGGCGGCCGACGTGGACCCCTCCCTGCTCGGCCTGCTCGCCGCGGGGCTGACCGACGAGTCGATCGCGCGGCAGCTCGGGCTGGCGCCGCGGACCGTGCAGCGGCGGGTGCGGCAGCTGATGGACCGGTGCGGGGCGCAGACGCGGTTCCAGGCGGGGGTGCAGGCGATGCGGCGCGGGTGGTTGTGAGGCGGGGCGCGGCTGAGGGTGAGCACTGCTGGTCGTGAGCTGGGACGTGGTGCGGGAGCGGGCGCTTCCGGTCGTGGTGCCACCGGAAGCGCCCGCCCTCGCTCAGCTGGCGACCTTGCGCGCGGCCACCAGCCGTCCTCCCGCGAAGCCCTCGACGCGCACCTCGGTGCCGGTCGCGGTCACCGTCGCGGTGTGCGCGCCGTCGGTCACGTCCAGCGAGGTGGCGGGGCGGCCGTCGACGTAGACGTCCACCCGGTCGAGGTTCACGGTGTCCAGTGAGACGGTCGTCCCCGCGACCGCCACTCCGAGCCTGCGCACCGGCAGCGCGGCCAGCAGCTCGCCCGCCCGCGCGAGCAGGTCCACGTTGCTCTGCAACAGGTCCGCGCGCGTCACCTTGTGCCGGTGCGTCGGCCGCACGCCCAGGTCCTCCACGGGCGTGCCGGCGAGCTTGCCGACGCGCAGTGTGCGGCGGATCGCCACGCGCATGTTCGCCTTGCCCGGCAACGGCTTGTACGGTGACTCGGCGTCGGCGGGTGCCGGGATCTTCAGCAGCGTCGTCAGCAGTCCGTGCGTCCACACGTTCGCGCCGCCGGCACCGGTGTTGTCGTCCACGCCGAGGATCGGGCCCAGCTCGTGGTCGGCCCAGCCCGCGGCGAAGATGTCGGTCGCCGAGTAGCAGCGCGCGTCGGTGACCAGCAGGACCGGGCCGTGGTAGGTCTGGCCCACGGCGTTCGCGCCCTCGACCGGCGTGATGGTGTGCGAGCAGGAGAACGCTTGGCCCGTCTCCGTGGACGAGTCGAGCGACGGGAACCACGGGCCCAGGTCGATCTGGCCGGTCGGGTCCTCGGCGTGGCGGCGGCAGATCCGCAGGTTCAGCGGTGTGCTGAGGAACTGCACGGGTTCCGGGTCGACGTGGCGCGGCGTCATCGTCTGGAGCAGGAACTCCGACGCGAAGATGTGGCCGCCGCCGTTGTCCCGCACGTCGACGATGAGCCCGTTCTGCGGCAGCAGGGCGGCGAGGCGGATGAACTCGGCGCGGAACGCCTCCGGGTCGTCGACGCTGAACGTGAAGATCCGCAGGTGCCCGAACGTGCCGGACGGCGTGGTGACCGGACGCGCGCGGAACACGCCGGGCATCGTCGTCGCGACGTCCTGCGCCGCCACCGCGACGGCACCGCCGGTGGCCTCGGCCCGCACGACCGCGGGCGCGTGCAACAGCTTCTTGGCGCGGGCCTTCTCGTCGGAGTCGAGGTCGACTCCCTGCGCGGCCGCCGCAGGCGAGAGCGAGTCGACGTCGGTCATCGGCGGCAGGTTCTCGGTGACCTGCCAGTCGACGCGGACCTCCCCCGCCTCACCGCTCTCGGTGCGGTGGCTGACGACGACCCAGTCCTCGTCGGGCGGGAGCTGGATCACCAAGGGGCGCAACGTGAGCGACTCGAGGCCGCGGGCGAGGTTCGCGGCGGTGTTGCTGCCGGCGAAGATCGCGCCGTTCAACGCGACGGCGCGCGCGATCGGCGTGCCGTTCCAGTGCGTCACCTCGGCACCGGCGGCGAGGCCGTCGAAACCGGCGACCGTGCGGGCGACGAGGTACTGCTCGGTGCCGTCCTCGGCGAAGCAGCGCTCCAGCTGGAACGGCAGGTAGGCGATCTTGCCCGCGAACGGCGCGGGCAGCAGGTAGTTGGTGTGCAGGTCGCGCACCGAGTGGAAGGTGCTCGACAGCTCGCGGTGGAACTGCCACTCGGGCTCGGCCGTGGCGTCGGTCTGCCGTTCGAGTCTGGCTCTGAGCACTCTGAGTCTTTGCACGGGGTTCACCGCGTGCATGGCGACCTTCAGCGGCAGGTGCGCGTAGTTCTGCTCCAGCAGGAGCAGCGCCTGGTCGACGACGAGCTTGCGCTGCGCGAGGGTGAGCGTGCCGGCGGTGGCGAGGAACTCGGCCAGTCCGACGGAGTTCGCGATGTTCGGGTGAGCGGTTGCGGTCATGATGGGGGCCTCCTTGCCAAGTAGAGGCTTCCGAACGCGCCGGGATACACCCTTTTCACCCGTTCGGCCGCTGAACAGAGCAGCTTTCGCGACGACAACTGGAGTAAAGGGAGGTCGGCGATGACCCCACGCGTCCTCGAACTGCGCATCCACGGCGTCAACAACACGCCCCCGACCGCGATGCTCGCGCTCCCCGACCACGCCGTGGAGCAGTTCCGCGGCGACCGGTTCGGCAGCTTCTGGCGGCCCCGGCCCGACAAGCTCGCCGACCTGCCGCCGGACCACCCCGGCCGGGTGCCAGGGGACGTGCGGCGCGAGGCCTACTCGTGGGGCGGCATGGCGCGCAGCAGTCCCGGCGTTCCCGGCAGCGGCGTGCCGTCGGTGCTCGCGAACGTGCTGGGGCGCATCGGGTGGGCGTTGCTGCTGCCGTTCGGTCTCGCGAACGTCGCCTACTGGTCGCGCAGGCTCCCCGACGACTCGGTGCCGACGACGAAGCACCGGGTGTGGTGGAACGCCGGACGCGGTGCGGCCTCGACGCGGTTGTTCGGGCTGGGCCTCACGGTGCTGCTGGTGCTCGCGGTCTGCGAGGTGGCCATCGACGTCTACGCGGTCCAGTGTTCGTTGCCGGGTGCGACGTGCAAGCGGCTGCCGGAGTTCCTCGACCTGCTCGGCGACCCGCCGCAGCACGTCCGGGTGCTCGCCGCGTCCGCTGTGCCGGTGCTGCTGTTGCTCGGGTTGATGACGCTGACCTCGTTGGCGCGCAGCAGGTACGAGAGCACGACCATGCGGCGCTCGCCCGTGCGGCGGGCCGGCGTGATGCTCAGCCGGGCGTCGATGTGGGAGGGCAGCCCGCGGATCCGCCGGCTCACCCGCCTGCACATCGCCGCAGGGTGCTGCGTGGTGGTGCTGGTGACGAGCACCCAGCTGTGGCGGCACTGGGTCTTCCTGGTGCTCACCGTGCTGGCGGGCGGCGTGCTGGCGGTCGTGGTGGCACGGGTGGTGGTGACCGCGACGGACTGCCCGGACGTGCCGTCGACCGAGAAGGGCGGCCTGTGGTCGTGGCTGCTGATGATCTCGGCGGTGGTCGTGCTGGTGGCGCACGGCTTCGCGCTCTACGCGGCCGCGCCGGTCTTCGGCGGTCCGCTGTGGCTGACGTCGTGGGGACCACCGGTGGTCACCGCGGCACTGCTGGGGTCGGTGCTCGCGGCGTGGTCTTGGCGGCGCAACGACGCCAAGGGACCGCTGGCGCTGCTGGTGCTGTTCGTGGCGTTCCTGGTTGCCACGCACTGGGTTCCGCTCGCGTGGACCGGTGCGGCGGTGTTCGGCGGGGTGCTGGCATGGCGGGCCCGGCCGCGTGCCGGTGACCGGTGGCAGGCCTGGCGCGGCGCGGGACCCGGTGTGCTGCTGGGCTTGTCCCTGGTGGCCTCGGTGATGTCGTCGACCGTGCTGGTGCTGACGTTCCGGGGCTGGGTCGGGACCGGGCTGGTGGCGCCGGTGTTCTACTCGTGGTTCAGCGCGGCGTTCGCGGTCGCGCTGGTGCCGCTGGTGCTGCTGGTCCTCGCGGAGGCCGTGGTCCTGCTGTCGCGCCTGGCCGCGCCGGCCTTGCTCGACGACGACGCGTCCGTGCTCGTCGTGCGGGCACGGCACGTCGTCGCCGTCACGCACCGGTCGGAGACCGTCGTGGGTGTGCTGTCCACGTCGGGTGTTCTGGGCCTGGTGCTGACGTGCTACCTGACGTTCGCCTCGCCGTCGTGGGCGCAGTGGCCGGGCGTCACGTGGGTGGTGGGCAAGGGTGACTGGGTCACGGGCCTCGCCGGGGTCGCGGTGATCGGGTCGTTCGTCGGCGCCGGGATGCTGACGAACCGCCGTCCGCTGGGGTTGTTGTGGGACCTCATGTGCTTCCTGCCGCGCACCGCCCACCCGTTCGCGCCGCCGTGCTACGCCGAGCGCGCGGTGCCGGAGATCGCCGACCGCACGCGGGAGTTCCTGGACGAGTCGCCGGCGAACCGCGTCGTGCTGTCCGCGCACAGCCTGGGCGCGGTGCTGGCGGTGGCGGCGCTGTACGCGTTGCCCGCCGGCTACCTGGAACGGGTGCAGCTGCTGACGTACGGCGTGCAGCTGCGGCCGTACTTCGGGCGGATCTTCCCCGAGCTGCTCGGGCCGGCGGTGCTCGGCACGCCGGAGGTGCGGGCGGGCGCGCTGTTCTCGTGCGACCCGTGGCGGCGCGACCCCGGCGCGGAGCAGGAGCGCGGGCTGTCGGTGTTGCTGGGCGGCAACTGGATCAACCTCTGGCGCCGCACCGACTACCTCGGTTTTCCCGTGCACGGCTGGGTTCCCAACTCCGTCGACCGGCGCGCGGGCGAGACGGATTCGGCACCGGACCAGGTGGACACCCACAGCGACTACCACCTCTGCGCCGCCTACCGCGAGGCGTTCGCGGACCTCGTCGCGCTCGACCTGAGTCGGTCACCCGATCGTGGAGACGGAGGGGATGGGAACCTGGAACGCAGCTGACTCAAGGAGAACCATGCGCACCACCGCAGCGGCCCTCGCGGGTGCCGCCCTGCTCACGCTGACCGCATGCGCGGGCGCGGAGCCGTCGTCCGCCCCGTCCTCGACCGCCCCCGCCGTCACCCCGGTGGCGGAGACCGCGGTGGCCGCGCCCGCCGCGTCCGGCGACCAGCCGAAGGGCATCACCTACGACGAGAAGCGGATCCCGTTGGGCGCCAAGCTCTCCGCCGCCTCCTCCGTCGCGAGTGGACGGACGACCGTCGAGCTGGAGGTGTCCGGGCTGGTGCCGGACACCCAGTACGGCTCGCACGTGCACACGAAGGCGTGCGGCGCCAAGCCCGCCGACTCGGGCCCGCACTACCAGAACGAGAAGGACCCGGTCACGCCCAGCGTCGACCCGAAGTACGCCAACGCGCAGAACGAGATCTGGCTCGACTTCACCACCGACGCACGGGGTGCCGCGACCGCCTCGGCGACCGTGCCGTGGGAGTTCCGCCGGGGCGAGGCGAACGCCGTCGTCGTGCACGCCGCGCACACCAGCACCGAACACGGCAAGGCGGGCACGGCCGGCGACCGGCTGGCGTGCCTCACCGCGTCGTTCTGAGACCGGCTCTCAGCGCGACGGCCACACCCGCAGCGCCATCACGCCGTGCCCGGCCACGTCACCGCCGAGAGGTCCGGACGTGGCCGGCTGCTCGCCGTTCCACAGGTCCAGCACCCGGTACGACCCGGCGGACGGCAGCCCGACCTCCGACACCGTCGTGGTCACCGAGGTGGCCTCCGTGCCGCGGTTGAGCAGGGCGACCGCGACCGAGCCGTCGGACATGCCCTTGACCCACACCTCGGTGTCGCCGTCCTGCCGCAGCCGGCGGCCCTGCCCCTGGCCGAAGTCGCGCTGCACGTCGAGCAGGCCGCGGTTGAGCAGCGCGCCGGACGTGACCGAGTCCATCGCGGTGAGGTCGTTGCCCGCCATCAGCGGCGCGTTGAGCAGGCACCACATCGTCATGTGGAACTGGTTCTCGTCCTCGTTCAGGCCGTTGCCGACCTCCAGCATGTCCGGGTCGTTCCAGCCGCCCTGCCGCGCGTACCGCTCCAGGCCGACCTGCTGGTCGAGGATGCCGGTGATGTTCGGCCAGTTCGGCTTGATGTCCCTGGTGGTGCGCCACATCGTGCCGCCGGCGTCGTACGCCCACTCCCACGGCTTCTCGTCGCCCCACTCGACGACCGACAGGACGATCGGCCGCCCGGTCGCGCGCAGGGCGTCGCTCATCCTCTGGTAGCGGTCCCTGGCCGGCAGTCCGGTCGGGCGGTCGGCGTTCTTCGACTCGCAGTAGTCGTACTTCAGGAAGTCCACGCCCCACTCGGCGAACGTCCGCGCGTCCACCTCCTCGTGGTCGCGGGAGGCGGGCCTGCCCTCGCAGGTCCGCGAGCCCGCGGAGGAGTAGATGCCGAACTTCAGGCCCTGCGCGTGGATGTGGTCGCCCAGGGCCTTCATGCCGGACGGGAACGTCGCGGGGTCGGCCTGGAGCTTGCCGTCGGCGTCGCGTTCCTCCGCCATCCAGCAGTCGTCGACCACCACGTAGGTGTAGCCGGCGTCGCGCATGCCGGACTCGGCCATCGCGTCGGCCTGGCCGCGGACGAGCTGCTCGTCGATGTCGCACGCGAACCGGTTCCAGCTGTTCCACCCCATCGGCGGACCGGCGGCCTGCTGCACCGCCGGAGCGGGCTCGGCCTCGTCGGGACGCACGTACCAGGCGGCCACGCCGATCACCAGCACGATCGCCGCCAGCACGAACCACCACCTGCGCGAGAGCATGGCCCGATTGTGCCCGATGCCGGTGCGCGGTACCGATCGCCGCCGCCGGGTCAGGGCCAGGTCAGGGCCACCCCGCCGACGAAGTGCGGTCCCGGCACCGGTTCCAGCGCCGCCGCCCGCACCAGGTTGAGCACCTCGTACCGGCCCCCGGCGTTGCGCACCAGCCCGCGGACGCTCAGCTCGCGCGGGTCCTCGCGGCTGCCGTGCTCGATGACCTCGGCGAGCTCGCGCCGTTCGCCTTCATCCAATGTGGACAGTGAACGGCGGAGCGCGTCGCGCAGGTGCGCGGACGTCGGGTCCATCGGGTTGGAGCGCAGGCGTTCCAGCAGGTGCTGCGGCGAGTAGACCATGAACCAGCCGGCGGCGAACTCCAGCGCCGACGGCAGGCCGTCCAGCTCGCGGACGAGCCCGGTCAGCGCGGCCTGGTTCGCCGGTTCCGGCCGGAACCCGGGCCGCACCCGGTGCACGTGCGTGAGCAGCAACCGGACCGCGGCCTCGTCGGAGAGCGCGGCCAGCGGGAACACGTGCTCGCCGGGCAGTCCCGCCGGCGCGAGCGCGGTCACCAGGATCCGCAGCCGCGGGTGGACCGCCAGCAGGCACGGGTCCGGGCACCGGTCGGTGACCAGGACGGTGTCCTGCTCGTCGTCGATCGACGGGAGCGACGCCAGGTGCCACAGCACCGACCAGCCGTGCCGGAAGTGCAGCTCGCCCGCGGCCTCGAGCGCGAGGCGGGTTTTGCCGACGCCGCTGACGCCGGTGATCGTGACCAGTCGCGGGCCGTCGTGGCCGAACCGGTCGCGGTCGCCCGCCAGCAGCGACACCAGTGCCGCCGTCTCCGCCTCCCGGCCCACGATCGACGCGGTCGGCGCCGGCGGTGCCACCCCCGTCTTCACCGGCGGACGTCCCCCTGCCTGCGCGAGGTCCGCGCGGCTGCTGTCGTCCAGCCGGAGACCGTCCGCGAGCAGGCGCACCGTCTCGGCCCGGGGTGTCCGGGTCCGGCCGCACTCCAGGTCGCGGATGGCCCGCACGCTCACCATCGCGAAGTCGGCCAGCTGTTGCTGGGTGAGACCCGCGTGGATGCGGTGCGTGCGCAGTAGTTCCCCGAACTCCCTCATTCCCGTCCCCTCCTCCGGTCCGAGTCTCGGGGCGAACGGATGTCGAAACATGGGTGGCGGCCCCCCATATTCACGTCCTCGCGCAAATCTGGGGGGCAGGTCCCCATGTGCGGGTGCGCGGACGCGTGCCAGGTTCTCCGGCGTGACCTCAGCGGCCGACACCAGCACCGGCGAGAGCTGGCGAGCGGCCTTCGCGCACGCTCTGCGGCCCCTCGTCGACGCCGCGCGCACGGAGGTGGCCCCGCCGTTCGACGCCGTGTTCGCCGAGCAGCTCGGACGGCGGCTGGTGGCCATCGCGGCGCGCACGCTGGTGCTGGAGCTGCACCGGGCGCGCCGGACCCTCGTCAGCCCGACGAGCGCCGAGCGGTTCGTCGAGTTCACCCGCACCCTCGACCTGCCGGACCTGTTCCACCGCTACCCGGTGCTCGCGCGGCTGCTCGCCCAGGCCTGCGAGCAGGCCGTCGCCGCCCACCGCGAGCTGACCGACCGCTTCGAGCGCGACCGGCCGGCGATCGTCGCCACCGTGTTCGAGGGACGCGACCCCGGCGCTCTCGCGTCGATCCGGACCGGCCTGGGCGACGCCCACCACCAGGGCCGGACCGTGGCGGTCCTGACCTTCGACTCCGGCGCGAAGCTCGTCTACCGGCCACGACCGGTCGAGCTGCACGCCCGCTTCACCGCCCAGCTGCAGTGGCTTTCCATCCGGACTGGAATCAGCTTCCGCTCCCCGCGGCTCCTCGGCGGGACCGGGTACGGGTGGGTGGAGCACGTCGAGCACGAACCGTGCGCGGACGTGGCCGGCGTCGCCGAGTTCTACCGGCGGCTGGGCGCGCTGCTCGCCCTGCTCTACGCCGTCGACGGCACGGACATGCACTACGAGAACCTGATCGCGTGCGGCGACCAGCCGGTGCTCGTGGACGTCGAGACGCTGTTCCACCCGACGCTCGCGCCCGGCACCGACCCCGCGGCGCTCGCGCTGGTCAGGTCGGTGCACCGGACGGCGCTGCTCCCCCACGTGCTGCTGGGCGACAACGGCGTCGCGGACGTGTCCGGGGTCGGCGGCGACCACGGCGTGCCGTCGCCGCTGGACGTCGTCGACTGGGCCGACGCGGGCACCGACCGCATGCGGCTGGTCCGGCGGCCCAAGGAGTCGGCCGGCGCCGGGAACCGGCCGGTGCTGGGCGGTGTCCCCGCCGAGCCCGCCGACTACCAGGACTCGCTGCTGGCCGGGTTCCGCGCGGGCTACGACGCGATCGTCGCGCACCGCGACGAGCTGCTGCGGCTCGTCCGCCAGGCGGCGCACGACGAGGTGCGGTTCGTGGCGCGGGCGACGCGGCAGTACGCGCGGCTGCTCGACGAGTCGACGCACCCGTCGGTCCTGGTCGACGCGCTGGACCGCGACCTGGCGTTCGGCGTGCTGGTGGCCGACGACCCGCTGCTCGACCGGCTGGTGCCGTTCGAGGTGTCCGACCTGTGGCGCGGTGACGTGCCGCTGTTCACGTGCAGGCCGGGATCCGCCGACCTGTGGACCGCGTCCGGGCTCCGGCTGCCGGGGATGCTGCCGGAGCCCGGGCTGCACGCCGTCGAACGCAAGATCGCCGGGATGAGCGAGGTCGACCGGCACGACCAGCAGTGGGTGATCACGGCGCTGCTGGCGTCGCGGCCCCGCCCCGTCTCGCACCGCTCCGGCGCGGCGCTGCCCGGTCACGTCGCCGCCGTCGACCCCGATCCCGCCCGGTTGCTGGTCGCCGCGTGCGGGATCGCGGACCGGATCCTCGCCCACGCCGTCGCGGACGGGGACCGGGCGAACTGGATCGGGCTGGAGCTCGTCGACGACCGGCACTGGACCGTGCAGCCGCTCGGCGCCGGTCTGTCCAACGGCTACACGGGTGTGGCGCTGTTCCTCGCCGAGCTGGGCGCGCTGACCGGCGCCGCGCGGTACGAGGACTTCGCCAGGGACGCGCTGCGGCCGTTGCCCGCGCTGCTGGAGGTGTTCGCGGCCGAGCCCGCGCTGGCCGCGGTGGCCGGGGGCGGCCTGCACGGCCTGGGCGGGATCTGCCACGGCCTCGCTCGGCTGACACCGCTGCTCGACCTCGACCCCGCGCTGCTGTCGACGGCCGTGTCGGTGATGCCGCGGGAGGACACGGCGGTCGGCGTCGTGGACGGCGTCGCCGGGTCGCTGGCCGCGATGCTGTCCGTGGGAACGCCCGAGTCGCTCGCGCTGGCCGCCCACTACGCGACCGTCCTGAGAGGCGCGTCCGCCCCGGTGAACGGCTTCGCCAGGGGCCACGCGGGCGTCGGCTGGGCCCTGCGGCGTTACGCGGCGGCGGTCGGCGACGAGTTATCAGACGTGGCGGCGACGGCCTTCCTGGAGAGCGACGCGATCGACCCGACGGACATCGGCTGGTGCACCGGGCTGGCCGGTGCCGCCCTCGCACGCGGTGACGACCGCCTGGCCGGTCTGCTCGCGTCCAGGGAACCGTTGCGGGACATGAGCCTCTGCCACGGCGAGCTCGGGGTCGTCGAGGCCCTGGCCGCCCACCACCCCGGTGCCGCCGCCCGTCGCACGGCGCTGGTTCTCGGGGCACTGGACGAGCACGGCGCGCGCTGTGCCACACCGGGTGGCGTCCCGTCGCCCGGACTGCTCACCGGCCTGTCCGGTATCGGCCTCGGTCTCCTGCGACAGGGGTTCGCGGTGCCGTCGGTCCTGCTGCTCGAACCACCACACCAACCCAAGGAGTGCACCAGATGAACGAGTCCCTGCACCGCTCGGACGTCCGGCCCGCGGCGGAGGAGGACGTGCTCGGGGAGATGGAGCTGGCCCCGACCACCTCCGCGGGCGCGCGGGCGCGTGCTCTGATGGGCCTGGCCCTGGCGGCGAGCGCGTTCACGGCGATCACCCCGGCCATCTCGGACACGACCGTCAGCGTCGTCTGAGAACCTTTCACGACGAATACGTCTGTGCAGCCGATACGGCGAGCGGACGAGGACCGTTAGGGTCCAGACTTGCATACCAGAGCGCCCCACGTGGTCGGCCGCGACCGGTAGGTCGCGGCCGTCACGGGGGCACTCGCGCGGACGCGGCGGGGCCGTGGCGGCGCCGTCTTCCTCACCGGCGAGGCGGGGATCGGTAAGTCCCGGCTCGCCCGGTACGCGGCCGGGCACGCCTACGACGAGGGTCTGAGGGTCCTCAAGGGCCGCGGCACGACGATCGGTCCGATGGTGCCGTTCCGCCCCCTCGCGGAAGCCCTCCTCGGACTGTTCCGCGGCGACCCGCCGGACGACTCCGCGCTCGGTCCCTACAAACCCGTGCTGGGCACGCTGATCCCCGACTGGCACGACCACCGGTCCACGACGGAGTCCGTCGTGGTGCTCGCGGAGGCGGTGCTGCGGCTGCTCGCGTCCGTCGCGCGCAAGGACCCCGTGCTGCTGGTCCTCGAGGACCTGCACGAGGCCGACGCCGAGACGCTCGCCGTCATCGAGTACCTCGCGGACAACCTGGAGGACCAGCCGGTCCTGCTGCTCGCCACCATCCGCACCGAGCCGGGCAACGCGCTGGAGCTCGTCCGCCGGGTGGTGCAGCGCGGGTCGGGCACCCTGCTGGAGCTGCACCGGCTCTCCCGCGACGAGGTCGTCCTGATGACCGCCGCGTGCCTGGAGAGCGAGCAGGTGCCCGCCGAGCTGACCGAGCGGTTGTGGACGGACAGCGCCGGGAACCCGTTCATCGTCGAGGAACTGCTGCACGGCATGGTGAGCGGCGGCCTGCTCGTGTCCGGTGCGCAGGGCTGGCAGGTGCTCGGCGAGCTCAAGCTCCCGGTGCCGGCGGCGTTCGTGCGCAGCGTCGCGCACCGCACGGACCGGCTGGGACCGCAGGGCCGCGAGGTGCTGTCCATCGCGGCGGTGCTGGGCCACCGGTTCCCGCTCTCGGTGGTGCAGCGGGTGACCGGCACCGACGACCGCGGGCTGCTCAGCCACCTGCACGCCGGTGTGGCCGCGCAGCTCGTGACGCCGGACGAGCCCGCTCCCGACTGGTACGCCTTCCGGCACCCGCTCACCGCGGACGCGTTGCTGGCCCAGCTCACGCCGGCCGAACGTGCGGACCTGTCGTCGCGCACGGCGGACGCGATCGAGGACCTGCACCCCGGGCTGCCGGGCGACTGGTGCCCGCTCGTGGCGAAGCTGCGGTTCGACGGCGGGTCGCCGGTCCTGGCGGGCCGGTTGTTCGCGGAGGCGGGCAGGCGGGCGCTGGCGGGAGGCGCGGCGAAGTCGGCCGTGGCGCTGCTCGACCGGGCGCAGGCCCTGCTGGCGGGCGAGGTCGCCGAACGCGCCGGCGTGCTGGACACGCTGCTGCCCGCGCTGGCGGAGACGGGCGACTTCGAACGCGCCTTCGCGCTGGACCTCGCCGAGCTGCACGGCCTCGACGGCACCGCCCGCGCGAAGCTCCACACACGACTGTCCAGAGTGGCCTACATCGCGGGCAGGTTCGGCGACGGCGTCGAGCAGGTCCGCGCCGCCCGCGTGCTGCTCGGCCCGGACGCGCCCGACGAGCTGAGGGCGCAGCTCGACGTCAACTCGGCCTACCTGGCGCTCAACATCCCCAGCACGGACCGGATCGACTCGGCGGCGGACCTCGCGCGGCAGGCGGCGCTGGCGGCGGACAGGGCCGGGCTGCCTGAGGTGGCGTGCGAGGCGTGGCAGCTGCTCGGCATCATCGCGCGCGACCAGGACCTCGACGAGGCCAGCACGTGCTTCGGCAAGGCGCTCGCGCTCGCCGACACCCACCACATGCCGATCCAGCACGTCTACGCCATGGTGCGGCTGGCGGGCAACGAATGGCTCGTCGACGGCAGCACCGCGGCACTGGACCGCACGCACGCCGAGGCGTGCCAGGCCGGCGCGATCACGGTGGCGTACAACGTGGACGCCATCCTGTCGCTGCAGTCCGTGCTGACCGGGCAGTACGCGCGGGCGGCCGAGCAGGTCGAGACGTGCCTGCAGGTGACCGGGCGGCTGAAGTTCCACGCGCTGACCCGGTACCTGCTGATGGTGAGGGCGACACTGGCCGCGCACCGCGGCGACCGGGCGGGGACCGAGGCCGCCATCGGCGAGTTCGAGTCGGTGGCGAGGAGCGGCGCGCAGGAGCACCCGCTCTGCTACGGGCTCGCGCGGGCGTTCTGCGCCCTGCTGGAGGAGAACCACGAGCAGGCCGCGGGCGAGATCGACCACGCGCTCGCGCTGGAGTCGCAGAACCCCACCACGTTCCACCTCTCCGGCACGCACGGCATGCGGCTGCTGCTCGGCGTGCTCGACGGCCGCCTCGGCTGGGCCGACCACCGCGCGCTGACCGCCACCTCCCCCGCCCGGATGCGCTGGAACCGGCAGTTCGTCGAGCTCGCGCACGCCGTCCTGCTCGGCCGCGCCGGCCGGTGCGGGGAAGCTACCGAAGCGTTCCAGCGTGCCCAGGAAGCGGCGGCGCCGTACCCGCTGGCCCGGCACCTCGGCCTGCGGCTCGTCGCGCCGGAGGCCTCCGGCTGGGGCGACCCGGTCGGCTGGCTGCGGGCCGCGGAGGAGCACTTCCACCAGGCGGGGATCCCGGCGGTGGCGTCGGCGTGCCGCGGGTTGCTCAGGCAGGCCGGTGTGCCCGTGCAGCAGCGCCGCACCGGCACCGAGCAGGTCCCGCGGCAGCTGCGCGGACACGGCGTCACGGTCCGCGAGTTCGAGGTGTTCGTGCTGCTGGCCGACCGGATGGGCAACAAGGCCATCGGCACGCGCCTGCACATCTCGCCGCGCACGGTCGAGAAGCACGTGGCGTCGCTGATCGCCAAGACCGGTCAGCCGGACCGCGAGTCCCTGTCCGCGTACGCCGCCGCGCTCAGCCGCTGACGTTCGCGCTTGAGCCTGGCCTCGTGCTCGTGACGCCTGCCGCCGCCGAGGGCGTCGCGGGCGTCTCGGGTGACCTCGCGGAAGACGTCGTAGAACGTGTCGTCGTACTGCTCCACGACCTCGAACGTCCACTTGCCCGGCAGCACGTTGCGGCCGAGCAGGTCGCGCTGCACCCGGTCCGCGTGCTCGTGGTGGCCCGCCTCGCGCAACGCCGCGATGGCGTCGTCGAGCAGGAAGTCGGCGGTGCCGGTGAGCTGGTGGAACGAGTAGAGGTGGCCGCGCGCCTGTTCCACGGTCTCGAGGGCCTTGCCGAGCTTGCCGAGGGCCTCGATGGTCTTGTCGTCGTCCATGCCGCACCGAATACCCGCGGGGCGTTTGCCTCTACCTTCGCCGGGTAGCCGCAGTTCGACCAGCGTTCACGACCAAACTTCCGAGGTGAGATCGATGGTCGACGTGACAACTCGCACGAGGGTCCAGCAGGCCGCACTGGCCGTCGGGGCGGTGTTCGCGCTCGTCGGTGTGCTCGGCTTCGTCCCCGGCGTCACGACGGACTACGACAGCATGACCTTCGCGGGTCACGAGTCCGGCGCGATGCTGCTCGGGATCTTCATGGTGTCGGTCCTGCACAACATCGTGCACCTGCTGTTCGGCGTCGCCGGGTTCCTGATGGCGCGCACGGCGGCGGGCGCGCGGGCGTACCTGATCGGCGGCGGCGCGATCTACCTCGTGCTGTGGCTGTACGGGCTCGTCATCGACAAGATGAGCGGCGCGAACTTCGTGCCGCTGAACAGCGCCGACGACTGGCTGCACTTCGTCCTCGGCATCGGCATGATCGGACTGGGGGTGTTGCTTGGCAAGCGTGCCGCAGTGCGCTGACACCGTTGGTGTGGAAGAAGAGTTCCTGCTCGTCGACACGGCGTCCGGCCGCACCTCGGTGCGCGCCGACGCCGTGCTGGCGCGTGTCGAGGACACGGAGCTGACGAAGTTCCACGCCGAGCTCGCGGGCACCCAGGTGGAGGCGGCGACGGGCCCGTGCACGTCCATGACCGACCTCGGCGAGGCGCTGCGGCGGGCCCGCAAGACGCTCGCCGAGGCGGCCGGGGAGCTCGGGCTGGGGATGATCTCCCGCGGCACACCGCCGAAACCGTCGAAGCAGCCGATCGTGAGCCGGGACAACCCGCGGTTCCGCCGTGTGCTCGACACCTACGCCGGTGTCGTCGAGCACTACGAGGCCAGCGGGTGCCACGTGCACGTCGGCGTGCCGGACCGCGAGACCGGCGTCCGGGTGCTGAACCACGTCCGGCCGTGGCTGCCCACGTTGCTGGCGCTGGCCGCGAACTCCCCGGACCACGGGTACGCGAGCTGGCGGATGGTGGAGCAGTCCCGGTTCCCCGGTTCCGGTGTGCCGCCGGTGTTCGCGAGTCCGGCCGACTACGACGGCCAGGTCGCGCGGATGGTGGCGTGCGGCACGCTCGTGGACGGCGCCCAGACGTTCTGGCTCGTGCGGTTGTCCCCGAAGCTGCCGACGGTCGAGTTCCGCTGCGCCGACGCCGCCGAGACGGTCGAGGACGCCGTGCTGCAGGCGGCCCTGAGCCGCGCGCTGGTGCACACGGCGTGCCGGGGTGGTGAAACACCGCCGGTGCGGGACGACGTGTGCGCAGCGGCCGTCTGGGCGGCTTCCCGGTACGGTCTGGACGGTGCGGGCGTCGACCCGTGGGCCGAGCACCGGGTGCCCGCGACCGAGCTGCTCGAACGGCTGCTGGAGCACGTGACGCCGGCACTGGAGGAACGCGGCGAGCTCGCGCTGGTGCATGACCTCGTGGAACGGCGGGTATGACCTCGGGGTGAAGCTTCCCACGCCGCGCGGCCCGTTGTCCGAGGCCGTCATCGACACGCTGGGCCGGGACCGCACCGGCCGGACGATCCAGTTCTCCGCCGCCGACCCGTTCGGCGAAGACCTGACGATCGCCCTGCACGTCATGTACGAGCTGCACTACGGCGGCTTCGACGGCGTGGACCCCTCCTGGGAGTGGGATCCGGAGCTGCTGAGGCTGCGCGGTCAGGTCGAACAGGCGTTCCTCGGCGCACTGCGGTCCCGTGTGGACGGTGGCGACGACCTGGAGTCCGAACTGGACGCACTTCTCGTCGAGCACGTTCCCGGTTCCGGTGTCTCGCACCACCTGCGCGACAACGGGACGTGGGACGAGATGCGCGAGTACTTCGCGCACCGCTCGGTGTACCACCACAAGGAGGCCGACCCGCACGCGTGGGTGATCCCGCGGTTGCGCGGCAGGGCCAAGGCGGCGCTGGTGGCCGTGGAGTTCGACGAGTTCGGCGGCGGCAAGGCCGACCGGATGCACTCGCGCCTCTACGCGGACCTGCTGGAGGGCGCCGGGATGTCGTCGGAGTACCTGGCGTACCTGGACGACGTGCCCGCGCCCGCCATCGCGATCGTCAACATGATGTCGCTCTTCGGGTTGCACCGGTCGCTGCGGGGCGCGCTGGTCGGGCACTTCGCCGCGGCCGAGATCACCACGGCGCCGAGCGCGCACCGGATGGCGCAGGCGCTGGGCCGGCTGGAGGCCGACCCGCGCTGCGCGGAGTTCTTCACCGAGCACATCGAAGCCGATGCCGTGCACGAGCAGATCATGCGTCATGACGTCATCGGCTCGTTGCTGGAGCAGGAACCCGGGTTGCGGCCGGACGTGGTCTTCGGGATCCAGGCCACCGAACTGCTGGAGCAGCGGCTGGCGGATCACCTGCTGTCGTCGTGGCGGTCCGGTGAGTCGTCGCTGCGGACGCGCTTGCGGTGGCTGGTGTCGCAGAACGGGTAGCGCTTGCTGCGGCGGCAGGCGCACACCGCGACCACGAACCGGTCGCTGGTGTGCGTCTCGCCGTCGTCGGTGACCAGCTCGACCGGTCCCTCGACGAGCACCGGCCCGTTAGGCACCACCGTCACCTTGCGGGCGTTCAGGCCGGTCACCTCGGATCACCACCAGTTCCTCCTGCCGCTGACCGGGTTCGATCAGGCCGTTGC
>NZ_DASVFL010000396.1:0-17771 GCF_036380075.1 Lentzea sp.
TACGCGCAGCAGACGCGGGAGGACCACCGGCTGTTCGTGGACGCGTTCCGGGAGGGGCGGATCAAGGGGGTCGACGCCACGGCGTGACCCGACCAGAACGTCCGTTGTCTCGGGCGGACAATGCCCGTCCGAGACAACAGACGTGAACGATTTTCAGAACCGGTCGGGGGAGTTCGGTTCCGAGTCGAGCCAGGTCAACTGCACCTTTTGAGCAAACTCGCCTGAGCAGACGAGGTGCCGACTCTGCGTTCCCAACTCAGGTGCCGACGCGGAGGTCTGAACCATTTCCGGACCAGCCACCACTGCCGCGCCGATCAACAGCAGACTCAGGGCCATCAGAACGCGAGAGATGTCGTACTCCTCGGATCGGGGCTTGGACCCCAGACATGGGGTTGCACTCCGCGCATGGAATACCCTTACGGACCGTAAGTCAAATCGCGTCGTCAGCCGCCCGGATGACCCCGTCAGAGTGACCCTCACCAGCCGGGCACACTACACGTAGCGCTGCTTAACGAACCTCGGGGTCATGATCCACGACGGGTGAATCATTCCGAGACGTAGGCAAATCGATTTCCGCACGGAGGCGATCGAGCTCGGACGCCATCTGGTCGGCACGATCCACGTCCTGCTCCAGCAGCAGCACACGGGCCCTCTCCAGCGCCTCCACAGCCCCGTCACGCTGGCCTGCGCGCTCAAGAATTCGCGAAAGCACACGCAAAGCGGTCGCCTCACTCAGCGATGCCCCGGCGCTTCCGCAAAACCGAATAGCCTGACGCGCGTACTGTTTGGCCCGCCACAGATCGCCTGCTTCGGCCTCAATTTCGCACAACAACGCACAGACCCCACCAACGCCACCGACAGCGCGTCGCCGAGCGTACTTCCGCAAAGCCTGTTCAGCATAAGAACGCGCTTCGTCCACACGCTCCCGCGAAAAGGCCAATGATCCGAGCAGCTGAAGAGCGGCCGCTTCCGCCCATTCTTCACCCTGAGCACGGGACAAGATCAAGGCCTGATGATAATAGGAATCCGCCCGCTCGTACTCGAAAGCCTTCTGATAGGCCTCGCCGGCTCGACAAAGGAAGAAGACTTCCATGCCGACTTCCTCGATTTCCCGGACAATCGCCAGGGCGCGCTCGTGGGAGTCGATGCCCATGTGGATGCTGCCCGTGTCCACCAAGATCCGCGCTCCAGTGTGCAGACAACTGGCGATGCCGGATCTCTGGTCTCCACCTGCTTGCAAATAGGCGATGTGCGCGGAGTGCACGTGGCGCTCGGCCTGCCGGTACTCCTGACGCAGCAGGTGGGTGTGCCCGATCTGCTGCATCAGATCGGCGGCGGTGGCGATGGCGTCCGCCCCTAGAGCCTTCGCCGCGACGAGGCCGAGGCCGAGGACGGTCAACATCTCTGCCGTTCGCCCGTTCCTGACCCACGCCTCCATCAGCAGGGCGATTTGAGTCGCATAAGCGAAGTGGGCGGTCTCGACGGCGAAGCCCACCACCGCGAGGATGCTCCGAATCTCGACGGTGCACCAAAGTTGTGCGGCAGCAGGGTCGCTGAAGTCGATCGCGTCGACGCGCTCGCCACTGGGTGAGGTGGGAACGCGGACCATCGTCGGGAAGAGCAGCATGTCCGCGTTCTCCGCAGTCCGCAGGTAGAAGTCGAGCATGCGGCGCTCGATCCTCGTGCGCTCTTCCGGATCCTCGAGCAAGCTGACCGAGAACTCACGCAGCAGGTCGTGCAGCTTGAACCTGTCCAACTCGCTGGCCTGCTCCAGCAAGTGGGCCTCCACCAGGGCGTCCATCGCTTCGTGCGCACGCCGAGGCGGCAGCTCCACCATCGCGGCCACAGCGCTGACGCTGACGTCCGGCGCCGGATGCGCACCGATCGCGCGGAACACAAGACGTGCGTCGGATTCCAAGGCTCGCAACGACTGCATGAACACCGCACGTGGGCCGTGCATGGTGCCGATGTCCAGCACACCTCGTTCGCGGAAGTGGTCGACGAACGCGCTGAGCCGCACGCCCGGTCGCGTCGCGATGTGGTTGGCGAGGACCTTCAGGGCGAGCGGTAGACCGCAGCAGACCGAGGTCAGTTCCAGGAGCGCGCTCGTGCCTTCGCCACGTTGGCCGATCCGGTCGAGCAGCAGACGGCTGCCCGCTTCCGCTTCGAGCGGATCGATGGAGATCCGGCGCGGCGTCAGCCGAGCCTCGAGACCGGACAGCCGGGACCGGCTGGTCACGACGACCACACAGGACGGAAACAGCGGCAACAACCCTTCGATCTGCCGCTCGTCCCGCGCGTTGTCCAGAACGATCAGCAGCCGGCGCCCGGCCAGAAGTGATTGGAGCTTGGCCACGCGGTGATCCGGGTTCGCGATGCGGTCCGGAGACACGCCGAGTCCCTGCAGGAAGCGGTCGACGACGGACGAGGGGGCCATGACGGCACCGTCCGAGAACCCTTGCAGGTCGACGAAGAGGACGCCCTGCGGAAACCTGGACCGGCGTGTGTGGGCCCAGTGCACGACAAACGCCGTCTTTCCCACCCCGCCGACTCCACCGAGCACCGTCACCCCGGGCTCGGCCGTCGCGGCGTCCAGCGCGGCGAACTCGTCCTGGCGGCCGACGAAGACCGAGACGTCGAGTGGGAGTTGTTGTGGCACCGGGACGACCGCCGATCCGACAACGGGTTCCGCGGGAACGACCCGGTTCTCCCGAAGACCGTCGTGGAACTCGCGGAGGTCGTCGGCAGCCATGTCGTCTTGGTCGACCCGGAAGGCCTTGTGCATGGCCAGGTACAGCTGGGTGGCTTCCTCCGTCCTCATCAGCCGGTACAGCGCGTCCAGGCGTCGTTTGAGGAGCGCCGGGTGGAGCCGGTAGTCGGGGTCCAGGTCGTCGAGCACCTCCAGGACCTCGCCGTACCTGCCGAGCACGAGCAGCTCTTCGCACAGGAGGTTGTAGGCCGGCATCTGCCGGTTCAGAACGGCTTTGCGCCGCCACGCCTCGGCACGATCGGAGCTCAGGTCCGCGAGGGGGACCTGGCGCTGCCAGATGGTGAATGCCGACCGAATCGCCACCAGAGCCTGCTGGTGGTCCCCTCCCTGAGCGAGTTCTCGCGCACGATCGACGAGATCGAGGAACCGGAAGTAGTCCACGGCATTGCGGTCAACTTTGATCTGAAATGAACCGCCACCCACCAACAATTCCACCTGGTTCGGCAACGATTCGAGCGCAGTCCGAATTCTCGAAGAATAGAGGTGCAGCGCATTGGTCGGGTTCTTCGGCAGCTCCCGCTCGTCCGACCACACCCAGTCGATCAGCTCCGCCGCAGGCACAGGCGATCCTGGCCGGGTGAGCAGGACGGCGAGCAGAGCCCGCTCCTTCGACGGACCCCATTGCGTGTCGACGCGGTCGCCGACCCGCATGCCCGTTGGCCCCAAAATCGTGAATCGCGCATCCACGAGCGCCACCCCTCATCCCCTGACGAAGCAGTGTCCTCGCATTTCAACACCAATGCAACGCACTCGTTCGGCGCAATATGACATAAAGATGACAGTCCATTGACGTAAGTGTGTGAATACAGCGGCGATAGAGGCAACGACCTTGATCAAAACCGCGTTGAGGTGCGCGAACAGTTTCTGACGGCTCGATGAACGGTGCGGGCGGGACGGTCTTGGCATCGCTTCGACCGATGGAGGCCTGGATGAACTGGTTCACCACCCCGCTCGGCGCAGGGGGTGCTCGGCGGGTGACCGTGCCGGGGTGCCGCAAGGTGCTGGTGATCGTGCCCAGCGTGGTGGCGGGCACGCGGTTGCTCGACCTGTTGCCGTTGCTGGACAGCGACTTCCGCGTGCAGACGTACTTCACGCAACCGGAGCCGGATCTGCGCACCGCTCGGTTCGTCGAGGCTGTCGGCGGGCTCGTGATTCCGTGGGAGATGGCCTTGCAGCACGAGTTCGACCTCGTGCTCGCGGCCAGCTACCGGTTCGTCGACCGGGCGCCGGGGCCGGTTCTCGTGTTGCCGCACGGGGCGAGCGCGATGAAGTCGCGTCAGCGGGTCAGGGCGGCCGGGCCGGGAGCGCTGCCCGTGCACGGGCTCGACCGGCAGATGCTCGTGCGTGACGGGAGGGTGGCCGCGGCGGCGATCGCGTTGTCGCACGACGACGAGATGCGGACGCTCGCGGAGTCGTGTCCCGAGGCGGTGCCGGCCGCTGTCGTGGCCGGCGACATCTGCCTCGACCGGATGCGGGCCAGTCTGCCGTTCCGCGACCTCTACCGGCGGGCGCTGGGCGTCGACGAGGACGAGACGCTGGTGACGATCAGCTCGACGTGGACCTCCGAGTCGACGTTCCACCAGCGTCCCGAGCTGTACCGGGAGCTGAGTGCCACCGCGCGGGTGGCCGCGGTGCTGCATCCGAACATCTGGGCCGTGCACGGCGAGTGGCAGGTGCGGTCGTGGCTCGCCGGCTGCGACGTCATGGTCATTCCACCCGAAGAAGGTTGGCGCGCAACGATGATCGCGAGTGACGTGGTCGTCGGTGACCACGGATCGACGACTCTGTACGCTGCCGCCCTCGGCGTGCGGGTGCTGCTCGCGACCTGTCCCGAGGTGCGCCGCGGCAGTCTTGCGGATGCATTGCGCGAAGTGGTTCCCGTGTACACCGACGACATCGAGGAAGCCGTGCAGGTTCCGGGGTTCGCGGATCTGGTCAGCTCCCGGCTCGACCGGTCCGGCGCGATCCTGCGCGAGACCATGTACCGGTTGCTCGGCATTCCGGAGCCCGCGCACGCCGTACCCACCTCGCCGGTGCGCCGTGCTCGTTGACGAGGGCGTGGTCAGGAGGGACGGCGTGCTGGTCGTCCGGTGCGAGCGAGCGGCGGCCAAGTGGTGGTCGCTCGCGGACGTGCTGCTCGTCGAGACGGAGCCGTCAGCCGATGCCGCTCTCGTGGCCGCGGGGCTGGTGCTGCGGCGGTACGTCGGGTGTTCCCTCGTCGTCGTCCCGTTCCAGGTCCGCGAGCCGGTCTCGGAGGCGGTCGGCGTTCGGGTCGAAGGATTCGCCGTAGCAGGTCAGCGCGGAACGGTAGTGGTCACAAGCCTGCGTGAGATCGCCTTGCCGTTCGGCGATCTCGCCCATCAGCTCGAGCACGTCGGCTACGTGCAGGGGTGAGCCGGTGTCCCGGACGTCGGCCAGCACGCCGTCAGCGAGCCGGGACGCCTCGGCGAAACGCGACGCCTGGAGCAGCGCGCGGGACCGGAACATCCGCGCGCGGGCCTTGTCGACGACGTTGTCGAGCAGCGCTTCGGACTCCTCCAGCTCAGCGACCGCGTCGTCGAGGCGGCCCATCTCGACCAGCACCTCACCCACCCGGCGGCGTGCCAGCCCGACACCGCGGACGCGGCCGTGGCGGGTCTCCGCCTCGACTCCTTCGCGGAAGTACCGCAGTGCCAGGTCGAACTCGCCCTTCAGGCGGTAGGTGTAGCCGAGCTGGACGAGCGCCGTCGCACGGCTGCCGAGGTCGTGGTCGCCGGCGAGGTCGAGGACGGTGCGGATCTGGTCGGTCGCCTCGTCGAGGCGGCCCAGGTTGCGGAACGCGACCGCGAGCTGGTTGCGCAGCCTCGCCTCGGCGACCTGCTCGCCGCACAGCTGCGCCGCGCGCACCCCGCACTCGTGGGTGGTCAGCCAGTCCGAGTAGCGGTGACGACGCTGGAACAGCGAGTACATCGCCTCGGCGAGCTGCCAGACCAGGTCCGGCCAGCCGTGGGCGTCGGCGGCGAGCAGTGCCTGCACGAGGTTGTCGCGCTCGTGGTCGAGCCAGTCCAGCGCCTCCGCCCTCGACCCGAACGCGTCCGGGTCGGCCGACTTGAAGCGCAGGCCCACCCGCGGCCGGCCAGGGATCGCGGCGGAGTCCGCGACGACCGCCTGGTCCAGGTAGAACTCGACGACCCGGTGGATCGCGTCGTCGCGTTCCGCGTCGTCCTGCCCGCGTGCGTGTAACCGCAGCAGGTCGTGGAACCGGAAGCGGTCGTCGCCTACCTCGCTGAGGAGGTTCTTCTCGACCAGGTCGTCGAGGTCGTCCTCGACCTCGCCCGCGTCGTCCGCCACCATCGCGGCCACCGCCCCGACGCCGAAGCTGGTCCCCGGATGCCACGAGCTCAAGCGGTAGATCCGGGCCTGACGAGGTGGCAGGTCCAGGTACGACAGGTCCAGGACCGCGCTGACCGACGTGGAGCCGCCGAGGTCGAGGCCGGCCAGCCGGCGGTTCTCGGTCCTCAGCTCGTCGACCTCCTTGGCCAGCGTGCGCCTAGGTCGCCGGGACAGCCGCGCGCCGATCACGCCGAGCGCGATCGGCAGCCCTCCGCACAACCGCGCGAGCTCCCGTGCCGCCTCCGCCTCCTCCGCGAGCCGCGGTTCGCCGACCACCCGCTCCAGCAGCTCGATCGAGTCCGTCAGGTCCATCGGGTCCACCTCGACGAACCGCGCGCCGTCCATCGCGAGCGGACTGAGCCGCCATCGGCTGGTCACGACGACCACCGAGCCGGACGAGGCCGGCAGCAGCGGGCGCACCTGGGCGGCGCTGGCGGCGTTGTCGAGAAGCACGGAGAACGAGCGGTCCGCGGTCAGCGATCGGAAGAGGGCCTGCCGCTGGGCGAGGCCGGGCGGCGCGACCTCCACGCCGAGCGCCCCCAGGAACCACTCGAGCACCTCGTCCGGCTGCGCGACCTCCGCGTGGGCACCGAGGTCCACATAGAGCTGCCCGTCCGGGAACCGGTCACGCGTGTCGTGCAGCCATCGGAGTGCCAGTGAGGTCTTGCCGACTCCACCCGGTCCGCTGACCACCACGAGCAGCTGGTGCTCCTCGTGGGCGAGCCACCCCTCGAGCTCGGTCAGCTCGTCGGACCGGCTCACGAACACCCTGGGCGCGGGTGGCAGCTGGTGCGGCACGGGTTTTCCAGGTGGTCCGGAATGGACGTTCACCGTTCCTATCGACCCCGCCTGCACGACGTTCCCGTAGGAGGTCCCGGACACGGTGTTCTCGACTCTGGCCACCCGACATCACCCCGGTGACCACCGTACGACTTGCAACCCGTCCAAGGGGTACAGCCGATTCGTTAGATCGTGCACTTCTCTGAGTGAGCGCGCTCTCTTGACATGCCACCGAAATCATGGCGTCACCGGGAAATATCCGGCGAGCTGGAAACTTTGTACTGGTCGTGAAGCTCCTCTACGTCTTCGACGCCTACTGCGGCTGGTCGCACGCCTTCTCCGGCACCCTGGAGGCGGTCACGGCCCGCCACCCCGACATGCCGGTGCAGGTGGTCTCCGGCGGGCTGTTCACCGGTGACCGGCGGGTGCCGATCCGCGAGTTCGGGTTCATCAAGGACGCGAACGTGCAGGTCACGGCGCGGACCGGGGCGCGGTTCGGGGACGCCTTCAACGCCGTGCTCGACGAGGGCACCTTCGTGATGGACTCCGAGGCCGCGGCGCGGGGGCTCATCGCGTTGCGGGAGGCGGCGCCGGAGCGGGCGGCCGAGCTGGCCGTGGCCATGCAGAAGGCGTTCTTCCACGACGGCAGGAGTCTGTCCGATGTGGAGACCTACCGGATCATCGCGCGGGACTTCGGGCTGGACGCCGATGCCGTTGCCGAGGCGTTCGAGAGCGCGGTGCCGGACGAGGACTTCGAGTTCGCCGCGCGGCTCGGGGTGAACGGGTATCCGACGTTGATCGCCGTGCGCGGGTCGGAGATGTACGCGATCGCCCGTGGGCACGCCAGTGCCGACGAGGTCGAGCAGCGGCTGGCCTCGCTGGTCTAGCGGATGACGCCGTGGTGGCGGTTCGTCCACGCCGCCACGGCCGGCAGGACGTCGGAGATCCATTCGCGGGCGGCGGCGGTGAGCTCGTAGCGGGCCGCCCTGCGGATGACGAAGCCGTTGTCCTGCAGGCGTTCCAGGGTCAGGATCACGCGCGGGCCGAGGGCGCAGACCAGTTCCTCCATCGCCTGCGGGCCGTCGGACAGGGCGACCATGACCTGGGGCAGCTGGTCGCTGCTCATCAGGTCCTGCAACGCCACCAGGTGGTGCAGGGCGGCGGTGTCGGTCTTGCGGTCGGCCGTGACGGCGCGCGGGTCGTGCAGCTGGACGCGGGCCCGGCCGGTGCGCTTCGCCCGTTGCAGGGCGGCGTCGGTGTCGCGGACCAGGTCGATGAGCGTGTCCTCGGCGCCGGGGACGTGGGCCGCCACGCCGATGGACGCCGTCTGGTCGTGCAGCGTGAGGTGGTGGCCGTCGTTCGTGGTCACCTCGGTCCGCAACGCGCGGATGCCGCGCAGGATCCGTTCTGCCACAACGGCCGCGTCGGTGCCGGCGGTGTCCGGGAGCAGGACGAGGAACTCGTCGCCGCCGTAGCGGCACACCAGGTCCGTCGGGCGCGTGCAGGCGGCCAGGACGTCGGCGACGTCGCTCAGCACGACGTCGCCGGCGGGGTGGCCGTACTCGTCGTTGATCTTCTTGAAGCGGTCGAGGTCGACCATCAGCAGCGCGACCTGCTCCCAGCGGCGCTGGGCGCGGCGGTAGACGGCGGGCGCCTGGTCGTCCCAGCCCCAGCGGCCCAGGAGGCCCGTCAGGCGGTCCGTGGCCCACGCGCCGACCGGCTGTGCACACGAACCGCAGCGCGAAGGCGCGCTTTCGTCGTGCAGGCGCAGGGATCCGTGGTCTGTCCGCGCAGTCGCCATGAGTCCCCCCAGACTTCAGCTCCGGCCCGGTCCGATCTACCTCTTCAACTGAAGTGATGTCGTTCGGATCAAACGCGACACATCAGTGCAAGCGGCGGAGTGTGATCATAGGGCTACGCACTGGTGGATTCAACCCCTGTGATGCCATATGCTTCCTTGGTTCCACAGCAGTGGAATGATCGCTGGCCAGGGAGACGCTCCAGCGGAGGTGTGGCGTGAGGCCGTTCGCCGAGGTCCTCAACGAGCTGTGCAACAACCCGCCCGACGGCCGGGGCAAGGTGACCAACGTGGCGCTCTCCGCCGCGGTCAAGGCCCGCGGCGGGGACATCGGGCACGGCTACATCTCACAGCTGCGCCTCGGCGTGAAGGACAACCCGACGTGCCAGGCGATCGTCGACCTCGCGGGTGCTCTCGGCGTGCACCCGGCGGTGTTCCTCGGCGGCCGCGGCGAGCTGCACCCGGCGGAACGGCCCGGTTGGCGGGCCGGTGCGTTGTCGACGCTCTTCGAGGCGGTGCACCCGCCGGACCGCGGGCCCTGGTCGCCGGAGGAGGTCGCGACGGCGATCAGCTCGTCCGGCCAGTTCGGCAGCATCTCCGCCAGCTACATCCGCGAGCTGCTCAGCTCGGCGAGCGACAACCCGCGCCTCAAGCACATCCTGGGCCTGGCCGACCACTTCGGCGCCGACCCGGCGTACTTCTTCGACGACGACCTCGCGGCGCGGGTCGACTCGGAGCTCACGGACTTCCTGGCGCTGCGCGAGCTCGGCGTCGTCGAGTTCGTCACCCGGCTGGCCGAACGCACGGGCGAACTGTCCCCACAGGCCAGGGCCGCTGCGGTAGAAGGGTTCCGGCAGGCGCTCGAGGTCGGTGAGGGGTGGTCGTTCCCGCTGAACGGCCGCCGCCCGTCCCCGGACCACACTTGATGACGACGACGCCGGCGTGAAGATCTCCACCTGGACCGCTGCTGACGACATCGAGAGGAGGCGACGGGTGAACCGCAGGAAACTGCGCAGGCTGGTCGACGAGGTCGCCCGCGACCTCGACCTGCCGCCCGACGCCACGCACCGGGACGCGAGCCGCCGGGTCTGCGAGCTGATGAGCGAACACCTGGGCCGTCCCGTCGACGTCCGGTTCGCCGCCATCAGCGGCGCTGTCTGCCTCAGCGGCGCCACGGCGTTGCTGGAGAACGGCACGTACCTCGTCATCTGCGCGGACTCGCCGTCCTGGTACCACCGCCTGCACGTGCTGCTGCACGAGTTCGCGCACCTGCTGCTCCAGCACCAGCCCGTCGCGCTGGGCCGCAGCGAGGGCCTGCGCCGGCTCGCGCCGCACCTGCTGCCGAGGATGGCGCAGATCATCGCGGGGCGGACGACGCTCACCGAGGACGAGGAGCGCGAGGCCGAGAACCTCGCCGACCACCTCCTGGAACGCCTGACCGAACACCGGGTCTGGTCCGACACGGCCACGACCGAGGAGCCCGCGCACGTGCGGCGGGTGGCCGAGTCGCTCGAGGGAAGATCCCGCTGGGTGCGTCGTGGCGATCTTTAACCTGATCTACCTCTCGTGCGGTGTCGTCGGTCTGCTCCTGCTCGCGTACAAGATCCGCGCCCTGCGGTCGAGCTGGGGCAACCCGCGGGTCGTGGCGCTGATCTCCACCGTCTTCTTCGGCGCGTTCGCCGTGCTCTTCGCCGCTCCCGCGAACATCACGTGGATCAACTCGACCAGCGGCGTGCCGAACTTCGCGGCGCTGCTCGTCTACGGCATGGTCGTCTGCTTCGCCGGGGCGGCGTTCGCGCTGGTGCTGTACTGGCGCTACCCGGCCGCGCAGGCGGGGCACCGGGTCCGGCTGATCCTCGTCGGCTACACGACGGTCGTCGTCGCGATGGTGGTGCTGTTCTTCAGCTCCGACATCGCCGAGGAACGCCAGGTCGACTTCGACACCTACTACGCCACGCAGCCGACGATCGCGCTCTTCCTGTTCATCTACCTCGTCGCGACGGCGGTCGGCTGCGGCGGTCAGGCCTACCACTGCCGGCAGGGCGCGCGGGACGAGGCGATCTCCGCCCGGCCGTGGCTCGCGCGCGGCCTGCTCTGGTACTGCGCCACGGGGTTGTTCCCGGTGGCGTTCGCCGCCATCAAACTGGTGGTGCTGCTGCTGAACTGGACGGGCGAGCACCGGTTCGACGTGCTGAGCACGGCCGCTCCGCTGATGGCGTCGCTGGGCATGATCCCGCTGGTGATCGCCATGGCGCTGCCGGCGTTCGGACCGCAGCGCCCGTCGCCGTCGCTGTGGCTGCGGCGCTGGCGGACGTACTTCGCGCTGCGGCCGCTGCACCGCGCGCTGGTGCACGTGAACCCGGCGATCGTGCTGGTGGCGCCGGGCAAGTTCCTCAACCCGCACCACCGCGTGCGGCGGCAGATCATCGAGCTCAACGACTGGTGCTGGGCGCTCACGCCCTACTTCGACCTGACCCTCGGCGAGGCCGCGACCTCGCGGGCACGCGAGGCGGCGCTGCCCAAGGACGAGGTGGCCGCCGTCGTGGAGGCGGCTCAACTGCGGGTGGCGGGGACGTCCGGGCGGTCGAAGCCCGCGAAGCGCCGGCCCGCCGCGGAGATCGTCGACGGCACGGATCTCAACGCCGAGCACGACAGGTGGGTGCGCATCTCGCGGGCCTACCAGCACTCGCCGATCGTCGACGCCGCCGTGGCCGACGCGGCGCGCGTGGAAGCAGCAGGGGGACTGGACTAGATGGCACCCACACACGCCGTCGTGCTCGGCGGAGGGCTCTCGGGCGTGCTCACGGCATCCGTGCTCGTGCGGCACTTCGACGAGGTCACCGTGGTGGAGCGGGACAAGCTGCCGGACGGGCCCACGCCGCGGTCCGGCGTGCCGCAGGCGCGGCACGCGCACCTGCTGATGTCCGGCGGCGCGCGGGCGATCGAGTCGGTGCTGCCGGGGACGCTGGACGCGTTGTTCGCCGCCGGCGCGCACCGGATCGGGGTGCCGAACGACCTGGTGTCGCTGAGCGCCCAGGGCTGGGTGCCGCGGTTCCCCGAGATGCAGTTCATCGTGTCGTGCAGCCGCACGCTGCTCGACTGGGTGGTGCGCGACCAGGCGTTGCGCCACGACAAGATCTCCGTTCTGACCGGCACCGAACCGGTGTCGTTGCTCGGTGACCGGCACGCGGTGTCGGGTGTGGTGGTCGAGGACCGGATCTCGCACGAGCGGACCTCCCTGGAGGCGGACCTCGTCGTGGACGCGACGGGGCGGGGTTCGCGGCTGCCGGCGTGGCTGGCCGAGTTCGGGCTGCCCGAGGTGCCGTCGGAGTCGGTCGACTCCGGGCTCGCCTACGCCACGCGGATCTTCCGCGCGCCCTCCTCGGCCGCGGCGGCCTTCCCGATCGTCAACGTGCAGGCGAACCCGCGCGACCCGCATCCGGGCTGCACGGCGACGCTGCTGCCGATCGAGGACGGACGCTGGCTGGTCACGTTGTCCGGCACGCGCGGCGGTGAACCCACCACCGACGAGTCGGAGTTCGTGGCGTTCGCACGGTCGGTGCGCAACCCCGTGGTGGGCGAGCTGATCGCGGCGGCCGAGCCGTTGTCGCCCGTGTACGGGTCGCACAGCACGGCGAACCGCCGGAACTACTTCGAGCGCTTGAAGTCATGGCCCTCCGGGTTGCTGGCGCTGGGTGACTCGGTGGCGACCTACAACCCCGTGTACGGGCACGGGATGTCGATCGCGGCGCAGAGCGCGCAGGCGCTCGACGCCGGTCTCGCGGCCGGGCACGGCGCCCGGCGGATCCAGCGCGGCATCGGCAACGTGGTCGACGGCGCCTGGGCGATGGCGACCAACCAGGACATCCTCTATCCGGGCGCGGTCGGCAAACCGCTCTCGCTGGCGGGCCGGGTCCTGCAGAGCTACGTGGACCGCCTGGTGCGCACGGCGACGACCGAAGCCGCTGTCACGCGGGCGTTCCTGGACGCCTTCACGCTGTCCGCTCCGATGGCGAACCTGCTGAGCCCGCGCATGATGTGGGCGACGCTGCGCGGCCCCCGGCGTTCGACGTCGCCGGAGACCACGCTGACCGCCGACGAACGCGAGCGGGTCGCCTCGGCGGAGTGATGTCCGGGAATCACCCTCCCGGCGGTCTCGCTCTCACCCCCAGCACCGGCTGACCGCCGGGCTCGCCCTCGTACTCGGCGTCCCAGGGCCAGCGCCCCGCGGAGTCGGCGTGCACCAGTTGCAGCGCCTCGATGCCCTCGCCGAACAGGCGCGCGGACACCCGCAGGTGCGCCCACGGCCTGGCCACCCGGACGACCTCCAGCGGCGGGCCGCCGGGCAGCGAGAAGTGCTGACCGGGTGAGGGAACACAGGTGTGCGCGAGGTGTTCGGCCACGTCGTCCAGCAGGCGGCCGCACTCCAGCACCGGCAGGCCCGTGACCACCAGCTCCGGCAGGCCCAGCAGCGTGAGGCCGACGGTGTAGGCCCACGGCGGGTGCGCCCGGTCCCTTTCCAGCGCTTGGACGGCCCAGCCGCGGGCGTCGATGCAGCGGCGCAGGGTGGCCAGGTGGTCTTCCATCCGGTCGGCGGGGTGGTCGCAGTCCCAGCACATGGTGGTCTCCTCGGATCGGTGTGGTTCCAGTGTGGCGAGGAGGTCCGACAAGATCGTTCGGGCAGTTCATGGACAGAAAGTTGACAAACGATCTGTGGGCCGTCTGGATCGTTAATCTGCGACGCACGGAGGATCGTCCATGCGCCAAAGAGGGCTTCACATCACGTCGCTCGAGGCTGTACGCACGTCCGCGGCACCGGCGGTCCGGGACCGCTGATGGACATGGAACCCGGCTCGCCGCTGGCGAACGCCGTCAAGGCCGCGCGGTCCGCCGCGCTGCGCGGCAACGTGCTGGGGGTCGACCTCGCCTACGCGAAGGCCGCCAAGATCAGCCCGGTCGTCACCTACGACCACTGCTCCACCCTGCTCACCCTCGGCGCGCTCGGCAGGGCCGCCCAGCGGTGCGACGAGTACCTCGCCCAGTTCGACGACACCGCGCTGCGCGTGCTCAGGGCGCAGATCCGCAGCTCCACGACCGACCACGGTGGCGCGACGCAGGAAGTGCGCGAACTGCGGCGCCGCAAGCTGACCGAGCTGGAGCAGGCGAAGCTGGCGCGCGTCGCCGCGCTGGCCGCCGCCGACCGGTACGACTACCCCACCGCGGAGAGCGAGCTCGACGCCGCCGAACGGCACTTCCGGCGGGCGGGGCGCAGCGAGTTCGTGGAGGACGTCGGCAAGGACCGGCTGCTGCTCGACGTGCGCAGGACCACCCACGTGCCGCGGCTCGAGACGCCGACGCCGTTCACCCCGGCCGAGTTCCTGCGGCGGTCGGCGGCGCTGCGGCGGGACGTCCGGTACGAGGAAGCGCTGGCGTTGATGACGAGGGCCGCCACCAGCTACCAGGTCGAGCCCGCGCTGCGGTTCGCCGTCCTGTACGAGCTGACGGTCCTGCTCGTGCTGACGCGGCAGGCGGGGGCGGCGCGCAAGCTGTTCCCGCTGCTGGTGTCCGCGGCCGGGCCCGAGGTGATCTCGAAGCTGCCCGACGCCACCAGGACGTTGCGCCTCGAACGCCGGCTCGACCACGTGCGCCGGCTCGTGACGAACGGCGAGCTGCTCAAGGCGAAGGGAATGCTGGGCGAGGGGAACTCCGCGCTCTGGCACCTCACCGCGGCCGAGATCGCCCACGCCGAGGACCGGTTCGACGAGGCCGCCCACCACTTCCACGAGGCGGCGACGCGCTCGACCCACGCGGAGCTGAGGGCGTTGGCGCTGCGCAAGCTCGGCGACGCGTGCGCCGACGCCGGCGAGGAGGACGAGGCCGCGCGGTACTGGCGCGAGTCGCGCAGCGTCGAGCGGGGCGCCGCCGACCAGCAGAACGCCCCGAAGCTCCGGATGCTGCGCGCCACCCCGGACGAGCGGGACGGCCGGGTGCTCGCCGCGGTCCGGCGGGTCGACCGCGAGGGCCGCGGGGCGTTGCCGGGACTGGTGGTCGCGGTCGAGGCGGCGAAGAGCTCGCAGGTCCTCACCGAGCCGCGGCACCTCCCCCGCTTCACCGACCTCAAGGCGGCCACGCGGTGGCTCGCGAGGACGAGGAGGCACCTGCCGCGCGACCAGGTCGTGTGGATGATGCACGCGACGCCCGACCAGCTCCACCACGTGATCGTCGGCCGCGGGGTCACGCACCTCACGACCGACGTCCACATCAGCGACCTCACCGAGACGGTCCGCCGCCTCAAGGCCTGGAAGCCCAAGCACGAACCGACGGTCCTCGGCGCGCTGCTGGTCGAGCTGACGGCGATGATCGGCCTGGAGGACGTCGTCGAGGCGTTGCCTCCCCACGTCACGCGGATCGCGGTGGTCGCGGGCGACCTGCTGGCGGACGTCCCGTTCGCCGGCCTGCCGGTCCTCGGCCCGCACCGCTTCCTGGGCCTGAGCCACGCGTTGTCCGTGCTGCCGTGCCTGTCCGCGCTGCCGCCGCTGCGCCGCCGGGCCCGTACGCAGCGGGGCGACGGGACAGTGGTCTTCCGCGAGGTGGCGGAACTGGAGCGCACTCTCGGGGAACACCGCTTCCACCACGTCCGGCTCGACGCTCACGGCGGGTCCAACCGCCTGAGCCCCGAGCAGTCGTGGCTGCAGTTCGGCGACGAGCGGGTATCGGCGGAAGCGTTGGGGCACATGGACTTCAGCGCCTGCGGCACGGTCGTGCTCGGCGCGTGCGAGTCGGGTTTCGTCCGCGCCGCCGTGAAGGCGGGCGCGGGAGCGGTGGTGGCGGCGCGCTGGGCGACGGAGGAAGAACCGGCGCGCGAGGTGCTCGGGGCGTTCGACAGGTTCCTGGCGCGGCTGCCCCGCGACCAGGCGTTGCAGCACGCGCTGAGAGAGGTCGGCGACCGGCATCCCGCGGAGTGGGCCTGCTGGTCGGTGTACGGCGACGCGGGAGTGCAGACCACGGCAGGCCCGCTGCGCAGACGACTCAGGAAGAACGGAGAGCCCGTGCCGCTCGAAACCCGTCCCAAGGTGTTCCTGTCGTTCGCGGGCAAGGACCGCGCGCACGCCGAGCAGCTGCGCGCGGAACTGGAGGAGCGCAACGTCAACGCCTACCTCGACGAGACCGAGGTGCCGCCGGGCGGCGCCGGGTCCGCCGCCGTCGGCGAGGAGCTCGCCACCTCCGACTACTACGTCCTGCTGTGGTCGGCGAACACCGCGCGGCGCGAGTGGGCGACCGAGGAGTGGACGGCGGCGGTGAACCTGGAGGTGACCCGGCGGCGCGCGTTCCTGTTCATCGTGCGGCTCGACGAGGAACCGCTGCCGCCGCTCCTGGCTCCCCGCAAGCACATCGACCTGGTCGACGCCGCCGACCGCCTCGTCGCGATCTGGCGCACGGACCGCAAGTCGGAGCTGCCGGTGTTCCCGCAGCCCGTGGCGCCGGAGCCGCATGGCCCGACCACCGCGATCTCCGTGCGCAGCCACGACCTCGGCGTCACGCACGTCGTCATGGCACCGTTGCACGTGACCGGCGCCGAGCTGTACGAGACGGTGTTCGACGCGCTGCGGCTGCCGACCGAGCAGGCCACCTTCGACGGGTCGGTCGGGATGCGGTTCTCCTACGAGCTGTTCCAGCAGAACGAGTCCATCCCCACCGATCAGTCCACTGTGGAGCTTTCGTCCGACCTCGTGGACATCGCGGTGCGCGTCGAGCCGACCGGTGCGCGTGACGGCTTCTCCGACGAGGGTCTCGACGTGGACCAGCAGCGCATGCTGCTCGTGGCGGCGTTCCGGCACCTCCTGCCTTGACGCGTGACCGATCCAGAACGGGGATCGGCGCTGGTCGTGCCGTTCACCCGTTCCGAGCCGATACACACGTGCGCGCGAACGGGTAGGTTCTCGGCATGGCCGAGCCTTTCTCGTGGGTCCCCGCCGGAATCAACACGGACGTGCCGAGCGCCGCGCGCGTCTACGACTTCCTGCTGGGAGGTGGCCACAACTTCGCGTCGGACCGCATGGTCGGCGACAAGGTGCTGCAGATCCTGCGCGAAGGCCGCGCGATCGCCGCGTCGAACCGGTCGTTCATGCGCCGCGCCGTCCTGCTGATGATGGAGCAGGGCATCACGCAGTTCCTCGACCTCGGCTCCGGCATCCCGACGGTCGGCAACGTCCACGAGATCGTGCAGCAGGAGAACCCGGACGCGCGCGTCGTCTACGTCGACTACGACGAGGTCGCCGTGTCGCACAGCCAGCTCATCCTGGAGGGCAACGACAACGCGGGCGTCGTGCAGGCGGACATGTGCCGGCCGGACGACGTGCTGACCGACCCGGTCGTGAAGGACCTGATCGACTTCTCCCGCCCCGTCGGCCTGCTCATGGTCGCGGTGCTGCACTTCGTGTCGGACGAGAAGGGCCCGGCCGAGGTCGTCGCCCGCTACCGCGACGCCATGCCCGCCGGCAGCCTGATCGCGCTGTCGCACCTCACCGCCGACTTCAAGCCGGACGAGATGGGCGGTGTCGTCGAAGCCATGAAGCACAGCCGCGACCCGATGTACTTCCGTTCGCTGGAGCAGTTCCACCCGATGTTCGACGGCTTGGAGGTGCTGCAGCCGGGCATCGTCCCGGCGCCGCGGTGGCACCCGGAGCTCGGCCCGGCCGGCGAGGGCGGGCCGGAGGACGTCTACGTCGGAGTGGGTCGCAAGGCCTGACCGCCCGGTCCGGAACAATGCCCGGCGTGGAGCCCCTCGAGACAGCGCCTGGTGTGCGAGCCCGCATGAGCAAGCAGAAGACCCGGGACACGCAAATCGAGGTCGACCTGCGCAGGGCGCTGTTCGCCGCGGGCCTGCGCTACCGGGTGCACCGCAGGCCGATCAAGGGCGTCCGACGGGAAGCCGACATCGTGTTCGCCTCGGCCAAGGTCGCGGTGTTCGTCGACGGCTGCTTCTGGCACGGCTGTCCCGACCACGCGACGTGGCCCAAGAACAACGCGGAGTTCTGGCGGACGAAGATC
>NZ_DASVFL010000397.1:0-20779 GCF_036380075.1 Lentzea sp.
CCGATGAGTTTCACCCCACCCCTTGCGTGACCTCCGACCGAACGTGGTGGATGCTGGAAGTTCAGTTCCGTTCCACAGGAGGACCCGATCTTGCGCCGGCTCGCCGCTCTGCTCTTGACCACCGCCGCCCTGGCAGCGTGCGGACAGAGCGAGACCTCCCAGGACCCGCTGCAGGTCGCGGAGACCCTCGAAGCCGCCAAGCCGGCCCGCTCCCCCGCCCAGAACGCCACCCCACCCGGCGAAGTGACGCCCGGCGGCACGTTCACCGAGGGCGACACCACGCTGAAGTTCCAGGTCAACGGCCGCGACGTCGAGCTCGACCGGCTCCGCAGCGCCGTCTTCGAGATGACCAAGGACGACAAGGGCGCCGAGACCAGGGGCACCGGCCTGCGCGCGGGCGACGGCGCCACCAACGCCGTCCCCGACCGCTACGGACGGCTCCTCGTCGTCGACACCCGCGGCGGCGAGTTCCTCGCCTTCTCGGTCAACCCGCTGATCATGCGCCAGCGCTACCCCGTGCCCGGCACCCCCTACGGCATCGCCTACGACGCCAAGCGCGACATCGCGTGGATCACGCTCACCGAGCGCAACGAGGTCGTCGGACTGAACGTCGCCGGCGGCGAACCGGCCGAGAAGTACCGGTTCCCCACCGTGCGCCAACCCAACACCGTCAGCGTCGACCAGGAGACCGGACGTGTCACGGTCACGTCCGGAGACAACGGAGGGATACAGGTGATCTCACCATGAGCGAAGGGGTGATCGACGGGGACTGGGAGTACCGGCCGCTGCGGCTGCCGCCCGGCATCTCCCGCCGCACCGCGACCACGCAGCTGGCCATCCACGCCGAGTTCGCGGGCTGGGAGCTGTCCCGCACGCTGCTCTACGGCGACGGCTCCCGCAAGGTCTGGCTGCGCCGCAAGCGCCAGCCCGACCTGGTGCCGGGCCTCATCACCTGACCACCACGCCCTCGCCGAACGCGACAGGGCTCGCCTCGCACTCCGCGAGGAAGTCCGCCGGAAAGCCCCGCACGTGCGGGGCCGCCGCCTCCAGGCGCGCGACCGCTTCCGGCGGCAGCACCACGTCCCCCGCGCAGTCCACGACCTGCTCCGGCGTCCGCGCCCCTACCAGCGGCAACGCCCCCTTCGCGCGCACCCACGCCAACGCCACCCGAGCCGGCGTCGCCCCCAGCTCCCCCGCGACCGCCCGCACGGCCGACGCCGCGCGCTCCTCCCCCTCGCTCAGCTCCCCGGACCGCCGCGTGCCACCCGAGAGCCTCCCCGCGGCCAGCGGCGCCCACGCCGCCACCGTCAGCCCCAGCGCCGACGCCATCGGCAGCAGCTCCCGTTCCACGTCGCGCTCCAGCAGGCTGTACGGCACCTGCACCCCCGCGAACGGCGTCCAGTCCCGCCACTCCGCCAGGGTGTTCGCCCGCACCACGAACCACGCCGGCGCGTCCGACACCCCGACGTAAAGCACTTTCCCCGCCCGCACCACGTCGTCGAGCGCGCGCATCGTCTCCTCCGCCGGCGTGTGCCGGTCCCACAGGTGCACCCACAACACGTCCACGTAGTCGGTCCGCAGCCGCCGCAACGACCGTTCCAGCGACAGCACCAGGTTCTTCCGATGACTCCCGCCCGCGTTCGGGTCCCGCACGTCCCGCGACAACGCGTACTTCGTCGCCACCACGAACCGGTCCCGCCGCGTCAGCACCGCGCCGAGGACCTCCTCGCTCTCCCCGTACGCCGACGCCGTGTCCAGGAAGTTCCCGCCCAGCTCGGCGTAGGCGCCGACCACCCGCCGCGCGTCGTCCTCCGAGCGCAGCGTCATGGTGCCCAGCAACAACTCCGAGACGCGCAGACCGGTCCGGCCGAACAGTCGGTATCGCATGATCCACAGCATCACGCCCCGCTGGAGAGCCGGGGAGACCCGCTCAGGGCCCCTCTACAGTCCGGCCCGTGACCGACAACGCCCTGGGCCGCTTCCTGCGCGCCCGCCGCGAAGCGACCACCCCGCCGGACACCCACCGCCGCAGGACCCCCGGACTGCGCCGCGGCGAGCTCGCCGACCGCGCCGGCATCAGCGTCGAGTACCTGACCCGCCTGGAACGCGGCACCGACCGCTCCCCGTCCGCCCAGGTCCTCATGTCCCTGGCCGCCGCCCTCGGCCTGACGGCCGACGAACGCGTCCACGTGTACCGGCTGGTCAAGGCCGGCAGCACCTGCGCCCCTCCCCCGCCACCACGCCTGCGCCCCACCGTCCTGGCGCTGCTCGACGCCCTCGCCCCCACCGCCGCGTGCGTCCTCTCCCCCGCCGGCGACGTGCTCGCGAGCACCGCGCGGTTCCGCGAGATCTCCGGCCTGAACGGCGAGCCGAACCTCGTCCGCTTCGCCTTCAGCCCCGAGGGCGCGGCCCACTACCCCGACTGGGACGGGATCGCGTCGTCCCGCGCCGCCGGGCTGCGTGCGGCCGCCGACCTGGGCGACCGCATGGCGGCCGCGCTGGCGTTCGAGCTCTCCATCACGGCGGGCGCCGCGTTCACCGACCGCTACAACACCGCCGCGTCCCTACCACCGTCCACCGGAACCGAACGCTGGGGTCCGCACTTCCTGGCTTTTGAGTCGCTGTACCTGTCCGGCGAGGGCGACCACAAGGTTGTGGCTTATTTCAGTCAACACTGACGCTATAGAGATAGGCGGATCGCGCAGAGCACTCCTCCGCCGACCCCGCCGGCCAGGCGACGAAAGTCGTCTCTTCACTCAACACTGAAGAAATAAAATGCACCGAAGTGGTTGGCCCATATGATCAGATTCTGGGTCATGGAGCTCGTGCCGCACGAAGTCGGGGTCGCTCACAGCGCACTGCCGCACGACGAAGAGTCAACCCGCGCCCTGCTGACGGAAGCCGCGTCGCAGGGCCTGCACACCGTGGTGGTCACCGCCGACGAGGGCGACGAACGCGCGATCGCCGTGCTGCGCGAGCTGCGCGCGGAATGGGACACCGAGGACGGCCGGGTCACCGCCCGGCTTGACACGGACGCCCAGGGCCAGCTCGCCCACCTGTGGGGTCTCGACGCGGACCAGCGGGCCGCCTGGCTCGCCGCGTTCCCCCGCCACGACGACCCGAACTGGTGGATGCACCGCCTGCTGGTGCTCAACCACCACCCCGAGTGGGCGCCGCTGAAGGACTGGCTGGTCGACGAGCACGTCCGCCTGTTCGGCCGGCCGCCGGGCAGACGCCGTTCGAACGTCTGACACTCCCCCGCGTCCACGGCGTCGGGTCGCTCCCGTGAGCGACCCGACTCGTCCCTACGCCTTGGCCGCCAGCTCCCGGATCAGGTTCGCGAGCTCCGCCGGCCGTTCCAGCGGCAGCATGTGCCCGGCGTCCGGCAGGACCACCGAGGTGCCGCCGAACTTCACCGCGTCGCTCTCCGGCACGAGCCGGTCCTCGTCCCCCACCACCGCGACGACGGCCTTCTCCTTGGCCACCATCAGCCCGGCCTCCCGGTCGTAGCGGTCCACCGCGGGCCGGAACAACGCGATCGTCTCCGGCCAGTGCCCCCACACCATGTCCGCGGTGAGCTCGACGTCGGCGTCGGCGGGCTCGTCCCCGAACAGCCACCACCGCAGCCCGGCGGTCTTGGTCGGCTCAATCTTCTCCCGCACCGCCCGCACGATCGGCCCGAACGCCCGCTCCAGCTCCCGCACGAGCTTCCCCAGCGCCTTCGGCCACGCCAGCGCCGTCTCCGACATGCCGCTGGCGGCGGTGGACACGAACACGTTGCCCAGCACCCGCTGCTGGAACAGCCGCGGCCGCCGCTCGGCCATCGCCAGCGCCGCCATGCCGCCCATCGAGTGCCCGGCGATCACGACGTGCCCGTCCGGCACCGCCCGTTCGATCAGCTCCCCCAGGTCGTCGCCGAGCTGGTCGATCGTCGCGGTCTCCTTCGTGGCGGCCGAGGACGCGCCGTGCCCGCGGTGGTCGTAGGAGATGACCTGGAACTCAGGACTCAGGCTCGCCGCCACCTTGTGCCAGCTGCGGTGGTCGAGCGCGTAGCCGTGTGCCAGCACGACCGTGACCGGAGCGTCGGGGTTGCCCGCGCGCACCACGTTGAGCTCGGTCCCGTCCTCCAGCAGCACCATGCGCAGTTCCTTTCACCGTGTCGTCTGTTCGTCCTAACGAGACGACACGGTGAAAGGACACGGGTCAGACGTGGCCGAGCACGACATCCGGTGGCAGCTGCCCGCCGGCACCGGGCACACCGCGGAACCGGTAGGCCGAGGCCTGCCCGCCGGGCTGGACGATCCAGGCCTCCCCCGGTCCGCCCTCGGCCAGCACGGTCTGGAGCGCGTCCGCGACGTCGGAGGGCGTCAGCAACGGGAACGCGACGGCGTCGAACTCCTCCTTCGCCGCCCCGAGCAGCAACGTGTCCACGAACCCGGGGCACAGCGCGGAGACCACGATCCCGTCGTCCGCCAACGCCTTCCCCGCCGCCCGCGCGTACCCGACCACCGCGTGCTTGGTGAGCGTGTACAGCGGGTCCGACGGCATGGCCGTGAGCCCGGCCAGCGACGCCGTGACCACGACCTTGCCGCCGCCCTGCCGCCGCAACGCGGGAACCGCCGCGCAGACCCCGTACACGACGTGGTCGACGTTGACGCCGACCAGCCTGCGGTAGCGGCCGACGTCCAGCGCGTCGTCGATCCCGGCCTGTCCCCCGCCGATCCCGGCGTTGAGCAGCACGACGTCGAGCCGTCCGAGCTCCTCCTCGACCTGCTCCACGGCGGCGGGCATCGTCGCCGGGTCGGTGACGTCGGCGCCGATGGCGATGCCGTCCACCGCGGAGGCGACCCGCCGGGCGCCGGCGGCGTCGAGGTCGAGCACCGCGACCCGTGCCCCCAGCTTCGCGAGCCGGCGCGCGGCGGCCGAGCCGATGCCGCCCGCGCCGCCCGTCACGAGCGCCACCCGGCCGCTCAGATCCACAGTGGACACGGCATCCTCCCTCAGCTGTTGCGCAGGAAGCGGTCCAGCACGCGCACTCCGAACTTGAGGGCGTCGACCGGCACGCGCTCGTCCACGCCGTGGAACAGGCCCGAGAAGTCGAGGTCGGCGGGCAGCTTCAGCGGTGCGAAGCCGAAGTTGCGGATGCCGAGCTGCTGGAACGACTTCGCGTCGGTGCCGCCGGAGAGCATGTACGGCAGCACGCGGGCGCCGGGGTCCTCCGCGGTGATCGACGCCGTCATCGCGTCGACCAGGGCGCCGTCGAACGTCGTCTCCACCGGCGGCAGGCCGACCCACTCGCGTTCCACGTCCGGTCCGAGGAGCTCGGCGAGCTCGCGGTCGAACGCCTCCTCGCGGCCCGGCAGGATGCGGCAGTCCACAGTGGCCTCGGCGGTCGACGGGATGACGTTCGCCTTGTAGCCCGCGGACAGCATCGTCGGGTTCGCCGTGTCGCGCAGGGTCGCGCCGATCATCCGCGACAGCGCGCCGAGCTTGCCGATCGAGCCCTCGACGTCGTCGTCGGGGAACTCGAGGCCGGTGATCTCGGTGACGCCGTCGAGGAACTCCCGCACGGACGGCCGGATGATCAACGGCCACTGGTGCCGGTCGAGCTTGGTGACGGCGGCGGCGAGCTTCGCCACGGCGTTGTCGCGGTGGATCATGCTGCCGTGGCCCGCGGTGCCCTTGACCCGCAGCTTGAGCCAGCGGATGCCCTTCTCGGCGGTCTCGACGAGGTACGCGCGGACGTCGTCCTTCAGCGTGATCGAGAAGCCGCCGACCTCGCTGATCGCCTCGGTGACGCCCTCGAAGAGCTCGGGCCGGTTCTCGACCAGCCACTTCGCGCCGTAGAGGCCGCCGGCCTCCTCGTCGGCGAGGAACGCGAAGACGATGTCGCGCGGCGGCACGACGTTCTCGCGCTTGAAGTGCCGCGCGAGGGCCAGCGTCATGCCGACCATGTCCTTCATGTCGACGGCGCCGCGTCCCCACACGTAGCCGTCCTGCACGGCGCCGGAGAACGGGTGCACCGACCACTCCGAGGCGTCGGCGGGCACGACGTCGAGGTGGCCGTGGACCAGCAGCGCGCCCCGGCTCGGGTCGGCCCCGGCCAGGCGGGCGACGACGTTGCCGCGGCCCTTCGCGCCCGACTCGACGTAGGTGGTCTCGTAGCCGACCTCGGAGAGCTTCTCCGCCACCCACTCGGCGGCCTCGCGCTCCCCCACGACCGTCGCGGGGTCACCCGTGTTGGTGGTGTCGATCCTGATCAGCTCGCTGACGAGCGTGACGGCCTCGTCCTCGGCCAGTGCCAGTGCGTTCCCCGATGTGCTCACCGGTACTTCCTACCACCAGTCAGAACACCGACCAGCCCGTGGACGTGGTGAAACGGTCCAGTGCGTCGACACCGGCGACGGAGTTTCCCCGCGCGTCCAGCGCCGGGCTCCAGACGCAGATCGCGCACCGGCCGGGGACGACCGCGATGATCCCGCCGCCGACCCCGCTCTTGCCGGGCAGGCCGACGCGGTAGGCGAACTGGCCGGCGGCGTCGTAGGTGCCGCACGTGAGCATGACGGCGTTGACCCGCTTGGCGCCGCTGACGTCCAGCAGCCGGGTGCCGTCGTTGCGGACGCCGTGGCGGGCGAGGAAGAGGGTGGCTCGGGCGAGGTCGCGGCAGCTCATCGCGATGGAACACTGCCGCACGTACTCCCGCACCACTACCTCGACCGGGTTGCGCATGTTGCCGTAGGAGCCCATGAAGTGCGCGAGGGCGCGGTTGCGGTCGGAGTGCTCGAGCTCGGACTCGGCGACCTCGGGGTCGACGCCGATCGCGGCGTTCCCGCTCTCCTGCCGCAGGAACGCGAGGAGGCGGTCGGAGGCGCCGTGGCCGAGGTGGTCGGTGACGACGAGCGCGCCGGCGTTGATGAACGGGTTGCGCGGGACGCCCTGCTCGGTCTCCAGCTGGACGAGGGAGTTGAACGGCGAGCCGGAGGGTTCGCGACCGACGCGCGTCCACACGTCGTCGTTCTCGGCGAGGGCCAGAGCGAGCGTGAACACCTTGGAGATGCTCTGGATCGAGAACGGCGTCTCGTGGTGCCCCGCGCCGAAGACCTCGCCGTCGAGTGTCGCGACGGCGAGGCCGAAGGCGTGCGGGTCGATCCTGGCGAGCGCCGGGATGTAGTCGGCGACGGCGCCCCCTGGCGTGACCTCGGTCGCGATGCGGTCCACCAGCTGCTGAAGCTCCATGCCGTCATCCCATCACGGGACGGGTGTCAGACCACCGGGAACTCGTGGAACTTGGTGACCTGGCCGGGCTTCACGGTGCAGGGCACGTTGACGACACCGATCCACGTCGGCTCGCCGTTGGCGTAGCGCGGCGTCAGTGCCAGCGACGCGTTGCCGAGGCTGATCGACGCCGTGCCCGCGTTGGGCAGCGTCAGCGCCGGGAACGAGCCGTTGGCGACGACCTGGAACGAGCCCGAGGACGGCACCGCGGTGTTCGGGATCGTCAGCGTCGCCGTGAGGTTCTGCACGGAGGCGCCGTTGGTGACGGTGACGGGCGTGGTCAGCGTTCCGTCGACGGACCGGCCGCCGATCCACCACAGCGTGTTGCGGACGTCGTCGGACACCGTCGTGGTGACCGTCGTCGAGGCCGGCGCGGTCGGCACGCCGACGGTCGCCGAGTCCGTCGCGTTGGGCGAGGTGACCACGGTCGGCATGTCGTGCGTGCCGGCGATCGAGAACTGGCACGAGTAGGTGATGCTCAGCGTGGCTACCGCGGCGGAGCTGACACCGGCCGTCGTCACGCTCAACGCTCCGGCAACCAGAACGACGGCGGCGACCCGCGCGAAAAGTCCGGTCTTCATGTGCAGGGACCTCCTGAGTACGACATTGAACTGCAAGAAGGCGGTGTTGCTTTACTCGCCAGTAAAGTAACCACCCCGCATTCCGGGAGGCAAGTGAAAACCCGCTTTTGTCATCCGCGTGCGAAATGAGTTCCGGCGATTTGTCAGTTCGGCTGCAACAAATAGTGGGCGCGCAGCGCGAGTTCGAGGGTGAAGCGCTCCTCGGCGTCGTGCATTCGGTCGCCGAACAGTTCCTCCAACTGGTTCACGCGATAGCGCACGGTCTGCGGGTGCACCTGCAGCCGGGCGGCGACCTCGGGCGCGCCGCCGCGTGCCGACAGCCACACGAGCAATGTCTCGGCGAGCTTCGTGCGCTGCCGGTCGGTCAGCGGTGCGAGCGGTGCGAGCGCCCGCCCGGCGAGCTGCCGTGCCAGGAACTCGTCCGCGAGCACGGTCAGTTCGACGAGGTGGTCCGCGCTGTCCAGGACGGGCCGGTCCGGCAGGACCTTCTCCCTGCTCAGCGCCAGGACGCGCCGGGCGCACGCCAGGGACGTGCGGGCCTCGGCGGGCGCCACGGGCAGCCCGACCGCCGCTCGCCAGCCGGGCAGGGCCCTGCGCAGCCACCGCGAGACGGCGACGGGGTTCGGCACGAGCAGGTACGGCGTGGCGTCCTCGAAGTTCACCAGCACGTCCGCCGGCAGGTCGTCCGCGGGAGCGGCCGACGGTTCGAGCGCGACCGCGACGAGCCGGTCGGGCACGGGCCACGCCGCCGCCCGTGCCGCGTCCAGCACCGTCTGCCAGTTGCTCGCCGGGTCGCCGACCAGCAGTTCCATCAGCTTGCGCCGCTTGCGTTCGAGCGTCCCCGCCGCACTGGCCTGCGCGGCCGCGTACCCCTCGACCGACAGGCTGACCAGCTCGTCGACGTGCGCGATCATCGCCTCGCCGAGCACCGACATCAGCCGCAGCGACAGCTCCCGTTGCTCGGCGAACGCGCAGATGTGCCGCCACGCGACCCGTGCGCCGATCCGGTAGGCCGCCTGGAGGCTGTCGAGGCTGCGGCCGGACTTGAACTCCCAGGCTCCGAGCTTGCGGTGGATGTCGTCGTGCGGGTCGGGTTCGGTCTCCGGTGCCGCGATCATGTCGACGAACTTCACCAACGCCTGTCGAATGCCGTCGACGACGTTCTCGCGGAACTCGCTGTATTCCGGAATGGCTTTCTCGATGGCTTCGAAAATGCGCACCGAAACGGGCGCGACCTCCAGTCGGAGCAGCGGCGCCAGCTCGTGCGGGACGGATCTGCGCGGATCGTCCGGCTGAGTCATCCTGGCGAGTGTAGAAGGAAAACGAAACCGGGTCGTTCAGCCAACTGGACCAAATGGTTCACAGGAAGAACAGCCGTGCGACGGCATCGCGTGCCACCAGGAACCCGGCGATGCCGAGAATCCAGCCCGTCATGCTCGCGCCCTTCTCGGCGAACCACGCGCTGATCCTCGTCAGGAACGGGTCGAGCCGGTCCCGCAGCGCCAGCCGGGCGCCGAGCAGCACCACCGCCGGGACGATCATCACCAGGCAGTACCCGGCGAGAAGCAACCCGATCTGCGCCGGGTTCAGGTCGGAGGCGCTCATCAGGCCGATGGCGCCGAGGTACGGCAGCATCGTCGCGAGCTCCACGACGCCGGCCAGCAGAGCGATGCCCGCGAGCGCCGCCCCGGACCCGTTGGCGCTGATCCGGTCCCGCCACTTCCCCGTGTCCGGCTTCTTCTTGCTGTCGAAGCGGAAGCTGACGGCGAACAGGGCCACGCCGATCACCAGCTGGATCCAGTGCGCGACCGGGTTGTCGAGGTGGCGGGCCAGCTTCGACGCTCCGAGCACGACCAGCACGCCGACCGCGAAGTAGAAGACCGTGATCGTGCCGAGGTAGACGGCGAACCGGCCCGGCCTGAGCCTGCCCGGCGTGAGCATCAGCCAGATCGGGATGAACAGCGTCCCGACGCTCGTCGAGTCGAGCAGCGCCAGCCCTGCCAGCGCGGCCACCAGTCCCGGTGTCATGCATCCCCCAAGTCTTTTTAATACGACTGTGAGATTACCAGGTCTCGCAGGTGGCCCAGCGAGTTGGCGAGGTGGTCGGGGCCGAAGGGCGGGAACTGGATGATGGCTCGCCGCTCCTCCGACACCTCGGACCAGTCGTAGGTGTGCGTGACCTCGGTCAGCCCCGGCCCGGTCGCGGTGAGGTCGTAGCGCCACAGCCAGCCGCCGAGCACCAGTTCGCCCTCGTCGGTCTCGTAGCCGGTCGACCAGCCGATCACGTGCGGCGCTTCGAGGAGCTCGACGCGGTTGGCGGTCCGGTAGTCGCCGTCGGGGTGGCCGGAGTGGTGCATGGCCATCCGGAACACCTGACCCGTCCTCGTCAGCGGCTCGCGGTCGACGACGTCCTGCACCCAGCCGGTGCCGTCGATCGCGGCGTGCCGGGACGGGTCCGCGAGCACCGCGAACACCTCGTCCACAGTGGCCGGAACGGTGAGCGTCGCGCTGACGGCGTCCATGGCTTTCCTCCGGTGCTCCTGGCGGGACGACCTGCCCCGACCACACGTCGAACGGCGTACCCGTGAATCGACAGCGTGCCCCGCGCATGACATCTGTCATGGGGAACTGGTGTGGAGCCGCACTGCCGGAGCGCGGTTCCGGCCGAGATCGTGGAGGCATGACAGCGATCGAGGTGCGCGAGCTAACGCGTCGCTACAGCGGCGGGTTCGAGGCCGTGCGAGGGGTGTCGTTCAGCGTCGAGCGGGGCGAGATGTTCGCCCTGCTCGGCACGAACGGAGCGGGGAAGACGTCGACGGTGGAGGTCGTGGAAGGGCTGTCCCGGCCGGCGGAGGGGTCCGTGCGAGTGCTCGGCCACGACCCGTACGGGGAGCGGGCCGTCGTGCGGCCGCGGGTGGGCGTGATGCTGCAGGAGGGCGGTTTCCCGCCGGACCTGACCGTCGACGAGGCGACGAGGATGTGGGCGGGGACGCTGACCTCGCCGCGACCGGTGGACGAGGCGCTGGCGCTGGTCGACCTGTCGCACCGGGCGTCGGTGCGGGTGAAGCAGCTGTCCGGCGGCGAACGGCGGCGGCTCGACCTGGCGTTGGCGCTGCTGGGGAAGCCGGAGGTGCTGTTCCTCGACGAGCCGACCACCGGGCTCGATCCGGAGAGCCGGCGCAACACGTGGGAGCTGATCCGCGCGCTGCTGCTCGAAGGCGTGACGGTGCTGCTGACGACGCACTACCTGGAGGAGGCACAGGCCCTGGCCGACCGGCTGGCGATCATGCACCGCGGCCGGATCGTCGCGCAGGGAACGGTGTCCGAGGTCGTGGACGCGTACCCGTCCCGCATCTCGTTCATGCCGCCTGCGGGGGTCGCGCTGCCCGTCGTTGCGGACCTGGACGTGTCGGGACGCGCGACCGTGCGCACGAACGACCTCCAGCAGACCCTGCACGAGCTGCTGGCGTGGGCGCACCGCAACGACGTCGCACTGTCCGGTTTGGACGCCCGGTCGGCGTCCCTCGAGGAGGCGTTCCTCGCGATCGCGGAGGAGGCGGCATGAGGGCCGTGGCTGTCGGACAGGCGGAACTGAAGCTGTTCTGGCGCAACAAGACCGCGCTGTTCAACTCGCTCGTGCTGCCCTTGTTGCTGATCCCGGTGCTGGTCTCGATCGACGCCGACGGCACGCCGCTGGTGGTCGGCCTGATCGGGTTCGCGCTGGTGATGGCGGTGTACTACAACCTGGTCACCACGTTCGTCGCCCGGCGCGAGGAGCTCGTGCTCAAGCGCCTGCGCGTCGGAGAGCTGACCGATCCGGAGATCCTCCTCGGCGCCTCCCTGCCGTCCGTGGCCGTCGCGCTGGGGCAGATGGCGTTGTTCGTGGCGATCGTCGGCGTGATCACCGGCGTGTCCGTGCCGTCCCGGCCGTGGTTCATCCTGCTGGGCGTCGTGGGTGGCATCGTCGTGTTCGCGCTGCTGGCGGCCGTGTCGTCGGCCTTCACCCGGACCGTCGAGATGGCGCAGGTGACGTCGTTGCCGGTGGTCATGGCGTGCATCCTGGGGTCCGGGATGATGTTCCCGCTGTCGGTGCTGCCGGAGGGTCTCCAGCCGGTCCTGCGCCTGCTGCCTCTCACCCCGGTGCTCGACCTGCTGCGCGCGGGCTGGCAGGACGGCCCGGTGCTGCGCCCGGTGATCGTCCTGGCGGTGTGGACCGTCCTCGGCACCTACGCTGTACGACGCTGGTTCCGCTGGGACCCCCGGAGGTGATCTTGCTCGGCTGGTGGCGGTCCCGCGGCAACGCGGCGCGGTTCGACCTGTTCGTCCGCGCCACGTTCTACCTGGCGTACCTGTTCCTGCCACCGCTGCTGCTCCTCGGGATGGCCGGCGACATCGGCCCCGCCGCCGTGGCGATCGCCTCGGCGGCGGTCCTCGTGCACGTCGTGCTGGGCGTGCGCCTGGCCCACCGCGGCATCGAGAACTACCTGGGCAGGACCACGTTCCCCGGCCGGTCGCTGCTGGCGTTCCTCGGCTACACCGTCGCCGCCCTGGTCGTCGCCGAGCTGGCGTACCCGCTGCCGTCACCCGGCAGGCTCGACGGCCCGGCGGACGGCCTGACGGTGATGTTCCTGGCGCTGACGATCACCACCCTCTCCGCCCTGCGCCCGACCCGCCCGCTCCTCCTGGCGACGCCGCTGAGCTGCCTGTTCCTGTTCGTCACCGCCCCGATGGGCCACGCGATCGCGTCGTCGGTGATGCTGGTGTTCCTGGCGTTCGCGTTCCGCAGCACGCTGTGGATGCTCGGTCTGGTCTGGGAGCTCGACCAGTCGCGCGAGATCCGCGCCAGCCTGGCCGTGGCCGAGGAACGCCTGCGCTTCGCCCGCGACCTGCACGACGTGGTGGGCCGCAACCTCTCCGTCGTGGCCCTGAAAGCCGACCTCGCCGCCCAGCTGGCCCGCCGCGGCCGTTCGTCGGCGATCGACGAGATGCTGGAAGTCCGCCGCATAGCCCAGGACTCCCTCGACGAGCTCCGCGCCGTCGTGAGCGGCTACCGCACCGCCGACCTCTCCGCGGAACTGGCCGGCGCCCGCTCCCTGCTCGCCTCGGCGGGCATCGACTGCCGCGTGATCGGCGACGTGACGTTCGACGGCGAACCGGCTGGCGCCCTGGGCTGGGCCGTCCGTGAAGGCGTGACCAACGTCTTGCGCCACAGCAAGGCGAGCGCGTGCACGATCACGTTGCGCGGCAAGACCTTGACGATGTCCAACGACGGCGCCGACTTGCATGAGACCCGCTTCGGCAGCGGCCTGACGGGCCTGCGCGAACGCGTCTCGGCCCTCGGCGGCTCCGTCACCGCCACCCCAGAAGCTCCCAACCGCTTCGTCCTGACCGTGGAGCTCCCGTGATCCGCATCCTGCTGGCCGACGACGAACACCTGATCCGAGGCGCCATGGCCGCCCTGCTGTCGCTGGAGGACGACCTCGAAGTGGTCGCCCAAGCCGCGACCGGCGCCGAAGCCCTCGCGGTGGCCAGGGCAGTTCGCCCCGACGTCGCCGTGATCGACCTGCAGATGCCGGACCTGGACGGCGTGTCCGTCGCCCAAGCCCTCTCGGCCGATCTGCCCACGTGCGGCACGATGATCGTCACCAGCTACGGCCGCCCAGGCCACCTGAAACGAGCCCTAGCTGCAGGCGTCCGGGGCTTCCTCCCCAAAACCGTCTCGTCCGACGTCCTGGCGACGGTAGTCCGCACCGTCCACTCCGGCGGCCGCTACGTAGACCCGGCCCTCGCCGCCGAAGCCATCAGCGCAGGCGACAGCCCCCTCACCCCACGAGAAGCCGACGTCCTGGAACTGGCCCTGGAAGGCGCCCCAGTCGACGAGATAGCCCGCCGCGCCTCCCTCTCCCCCGGCACGGTCCGCAACTACCTCTCCTCAGCCGTGGGCAAAACCGGCGCCTCGAACCGCCACGAGGCAGCCCGGTTCGCGAGGGCCAAAGGCTGGATCTAGCTCCCCCACCAGTTCAACACCCGCAGGGCGTAGAACGTGAGCCACTTCGACGGCTCCCCAGCAGGCACGTCGATCTCGAACCACACCCGCCCAGGGTGCCGCCCGGCCTGCAACCACGTCCCGTCGTCCTGCCGCGCGTCCTCGATCATCGCGACGGCCGCCCTCATCCGCGGATCCTTCGTGTCCGCGAGCCGGAAGTAGTCCATGGCGTTGAGAACGCTGTACGCCCACCGGAACGGCGACCGGAACTTCGCGACCCACTCCCCCACGGGCTCCTGAGTGGACAGCCGCTTGTAGAGGTCCCTCCGCAGCAGGTACTCGTTCCCGCGCTCTCTGGCAGCCCTGGTCGCCTCCGTGCCACCGGTCGCCAGCTCGTAAACCAGCAGCCCCTTCAACGAGTTGAGCGTCGAGTGGAACGACGACCTCGTGGACCCCTCAACCCACTCGCAGTTCCACCCGCCGTCCTCCAGCTGGTGCTCGACGAACCACTGGGCGTTGGACTCGACGTCAACCCCGAGCCACACCCCGTTGGACAACGTCCAGGAGTTGATGCAGCAGTCCACCTCGCCAGCCCAGTAGGGCAGGTTCTCGTACTCCCACCGACACCCGGCGTCGAGCAGCTCCACCGTCTTCCGCGCGTGAAGGACCTCCGCATCAACCCCCCACTCCCTGAGCGAGGTCAACGACCACGTGGTGGCCGTCCACGGCTGCCCCTCCTCCTTCCCGTCGAACCCAGCGGGAAAGAAGGCACCACCGGCCCACATGCCGTCGTCTCCCTGCTCAGCGAGCAGCCGAGCCCCGAACCCCTCAACGGCAACCCGCGCCCGCGTGGCCTGCCACACCTCAGCCGGCTCCCCCACGAGATCCCGCTCAACCTGCCACCGCAGCACCGGGTCGGAGTCGAGCAACCACACCGTCAGCTCATCCACGGCCAGACCCTAACCCGCCTTCGCCCCTGCCTACCAGCGCAAACACCTCTCGTTGCCCCCGATTTTGGCGCGCGGCGACGATCATGTAATCTATGCACACACCACGGCGCGAGCCGAGGCAGAACTGAATACGTCCGGGTGGCGGAATGGCAGACGCGCTAGCTTGAGGTGCTAGTCCCCGAAAGGGGGTGGGGGTTCAAGTCCCCCCTCGGACACCAAAATGTCGCAAATTTGCGACGTCTACGTGGCAGGTGCTCAAGTCCACTTGAGCACCTGTTTTGCGTTTCCGTGCCACCTACGGGTGGCGTTCGATGACGATTTCCTACATCCGCCCGATCGTCCCGGACACGACGCCGGAAAAGGCGTCCGACGCCTTGACCCGCGCCATTGCGCAGCCTCTGCCGTTGATCGCTGTCCCCGCGTCCCGGCCGCCCAGGCTGACGAACGTCCTGTACCGGATGGCCACCGTGGACCACCGCGGCCGCCTCGCCGACCGACACACCACAGCCGCACTGGACTGGAACGCGGGCACGAGGCTGAACATCCGCAAGCACGACGGCCTGCTGGTCATCACCGCCGACCCGCACGGCGTCTTCCACCCCACCAAGCAGGGCTACCTCCGCCTACCAGCAGACGCCCGCCGTGCCACGGCCGTGAGCTGCGGCGACGGGGTGCTCCTCCTGACACACCTCGACCGCCAGACCGTGACGGTGTTCCCACCCGTCGCACTGGACGACCTCCTGCTGCGCGTCCTGCCAGGTGGTGAGGACGCATGACCGGCGCACCGACCCAAGCTGAGCTCGACGCCGCACGCCTGGTCCTCGACCGCATGGGTGTCACCGCCGAGGACCTGCTCAACTCCGTCAAACCGCCGGCACCCACGTTCGGCGAGTACATCCCGGTCGTCTCCGCCGCGGTCAGCGACGGCACCCGCCGCGCCTACACCCCGTACTGGAACCGCGTGCTGGACCAGTGGGCGAACATCTCGCTCAGCGACCGCACCCCCACCGACATCCAGCGGCTCGTCCAGCACATCAAGGCCAACCTGACCGTCCGACGCAACACCCGCAACGGCAACTCCGCCGCCGAACACCTCATCGCCGCGCTGCGCTGCCTCTACCGGCACGCGGTCAACGACGAGCTGATCGACGAGCGGTCCAACCCCGCTGCCAAGGTCGCCAAACCGCGACGCCAGCCCAGCAACCGGCGGGCCTTGTCGGGCAGGCAGATGGACCAGCTCAACGACATCGTCGCGACGACCGGCAACGATCCGCAGCTCGACTCGCTGATCGTCCGGTTCCACACCGAGACCGCAGCTCGACGCGGCGGTGCGCTCGCCCTGAGGCCTAAAGACCTCGATGAGGAGCAGTGCCTCGTCTACCTGCGGGAGAAGGGCGAGACCTCGCGCTGGCAACCGGTCTCCCCCACCCTGATGTGGCACCTGCTCCAACACGTCGAGCATCGCGGCTCGCCGATGAACGGGCGCCTGCTCCGCCACGCGAACGGCACCCAGATCACCTACCACCGCTACGACTACCTCTGGAGCCGCGTCGGCGACAACCTCGCCTGGGCCGGTAAACAGGGCGTGAGCACGCACTGGCTCCGCTACACCACGCTGACCTGGGTCGAACGACATTTCGGCTATGCCGTCGCCCGTGCCTACGCCGGACACAACAACACCAACACTGACGCGGGCAGCACCACGACCTACATCCGCGCCACCGTAGAGGAAGTCGCGAGAGCACTGGCCTCACTCACCGGTGAGCACCACCCGCTCGCCACGTAGCCGATGCGGAAGTCGGGGTTGCCTGCTCAGCAGGCAACCCCAGCTCGCGACCTATGGACTGCCGAGGAACGGCACTCCGGTGGCCAAGGCTCCTGGCAGCACATGACCGTTCTCCGAACCACCGCCAACAGCCAGCTGCTCGCACACCCGAAGCAGCACCGCTTTCGACCTCTCCTCGTTCAAGCTCACGCTGGCGAGTGAACGAACGATCTCCTGATAGCGCTTGACCGCCTCGCTCCGCTCTTCGATGAGAACGGAGCCTTCCAGTTCCAGGAAGACCAGCGGTTCGTAGGTGGGGAAGGTCAACCGGGTGAACGCACCGGACAGGCCTGCGTGTGCGCCGGCCGCCGTCGGCACGATCCTGATCGCGACGTTCGTGCGCACCGCCGTCAGCAACAGGTGGTGCACCTGGCCGACATGAGCCTCATGCCCACCCACCGGAAGATGCAGGGCCTGCTCATGGAGGTAGAACGTGCATTGCAAGTCACGGCGGAAAAGAAACTCCTGCAGCTCCTGTCCGGCCTGCAGCCGCTGATCCGTCTCGTCGTCCCGCAGGTTGGGAGAGGCCGTGATCACCGCGCGCATGTAGTCCTGCGTCTGCAGATAGATCGGGAGCCCATGCGGATGCCACGTGGTCAGCGTCTTCGCCACCGCAACGTTCTCGACCAGAGTCCGGAGGCGGACGGGTGGACACGCGGCGTGCTTCTGCCACCAGCCCCTGACGTGCGTCGCAGGCCGGAGATCCAGAAGATGGTCTCGTTCCTCGATGGGTGTGCGGCATAGGCCCAGGAGCAGCGCCAGCTCGGTCTCGGTGCAGCCGATCTTGCCGTTGAGGAAGTCCGACAGCTTTGCCTCCTGCCAGCCGACGAGTCCAGCAACCCTGCGCGCGGGCATTCCGGAGGCCTTGATCGCTGCCCGTACGCCTTCGCCGAACTCGCGGCCACGAGCCGTGGAGCTTCTCTGTGGCATGGAAAATTCCTTGCTGTAGCTGGGATCTGTTGTGCCAGGCACAACCAGCCAACTGCCCCAGCGCAGCCCGGACCAGCTCATCAATCGCGCAGCAACCCCGCACATATCCCGCAACCACCGCGGCTCAACTGCGGAAACGTTATAGCCGCGCGGGGTGGCACGATCGGGTAGTTGCATCACCGCCAGGCACACAGGAGCGCGACGGCGAAGTCTGGATGGTCGCCCTTCCATCCGTCGGAACAGCCTCGAGGCCCATACAAGTGCGGTCATGCAAATCCGGTATGCCGCGCAACCAACTCAACCGGACGCAGCGCTCGCTCTACGCGCCTCGATGGCGTAAGAGTGGGTTCATGGTCACTGCTGTCGTCTTCGATGTCGGCGAAACGCTGTTGGACGATTCGCGCGAGTGGGCCGCGTGGGCCGACTGGATCGGCGTACCACGGCACACGTTCTCGACTGTGCTTGGCGCCGTGACCGTCTCCGGTAGAGACAACGCGGAAACCTTTCAGTACTTCCGCCCAGGGTTCAACGTCGCGCACGAGCGACTGTTGCGCGAGGACGCCGGGCTAGGTGAGCGGATTGAGGATCAGGACCTGTATCCCGACGTGCGGTCGAGCCTCGCGGCGCTGCAGAGTCTCGGGCTCCGGGTTGGGATTGCCGGCAACCAGACTGCCCGCGCGGCCGAGTTGCTCCGATCCCTTGCCCTGCCGGCTGACTTCGTTTCGACGTCTGGTGAGTGGGGAGTCGCCAAGCCCTCGGAGACGTTCTTCGAGCGCGTCGTCGAAGCTGCTGCAGTTCATGCCGAGCAGATCGTGTACGTGGGAGACCATCGGGACAACGACATCGTTGCCGCGAAGGCCGCTGGGCTACGTACGGCACTGATCCGGCGTGGACCTTGGGGGCACCTGTGGGCGGACGACCCGTTGGTTAAGCGGGACGCCGATTGGGTCATCGACTCGCTCGCCGAGCTTCCAGCACTGCTCACAGGCTGAGCAGCTGCCGATGCATCAGATCGCCCGGGCTCCGGCCCAGGCGGCAAGCTCGACCACCCTGGTATTTCCAGGACGATGCCGGAGAAGCGAAGCAAGAGTGTCCTTGACCTGCGGATGTTCTCGCGTGTGTTGAGGAGCCGCGTTGCGCGCCATCTCGATACAGACATAGGCCTCCTCGTGGTGACCCAGATCGTGTTGAGCGCTGCCCAGCTCGATGTAGTAGTGCGAACGGCGCTCCGCAGGCAGTTGCGCCGACGGATGCCATTTCGCGGCCCGCTCGATGCCGATCGGATCGCGTAGCTCAGTAGCCACCGCGAGTTCGTGGATGCGAATCGACTGCGGGCCAAAAGCAGTGCCGCGGTAGACACCTTCAGGGGCCCTCTTGGCCGCCTCACTGGCTTCACGCAGATGGTCCTTCGCCGCGCGAGAGTCTCCGACTCGCCCAGCCACCACAGCTGCTCGCATGTGGAGCGATCCATAGGCGGCAGCAACGTGCTGATCGTCGAGATTGACCAAGGCCGGCCCACCGGCAGCCTTGATGAGCGCTCTACCGGCCGCATCGAGATCGCCGTTAGCGAAGAACGTCTCGGTGCGGACGTACTCGGACGCTGCCACGAGCAGCGGGTCGTTGGCCTGAGCCGCTGACTGCCGCATCAGATCGATAAGGCGACCTGAGAGATCAAGGTATCCGAATTTGAAGGCGATCCCGTCTGCGGCACGAAGTGCCAGAGCACGAAGCAACGCGACCTGTTGCTCCTCGAAGCCTGTCTTGGCGATTTGAGCTGCCCGCGCCAGCTCTGCGAGCAGGTCCGGCAGAACGTTGGCGAGTACGCCGTACCTGGCCTCAAGGCGGTGCTCGTTCACGCGGGCCACGTCTACGGCGATCTCGCCGAGCGGACGACTGGGCCCGTCGTCAGGAAGATCAAAAGCGTCGAGTGCCCGCCGCACATGCGGTATGACGCTGTGCACGCTGTCGAGGCTGTGTCCGATCTGGACCGCTCTGTGAGGATCATGCTCAGACTGGTCTGAGCGACTGCCGATCGACCGCACTGTCACATGCTCGTCGACGTGCGGGTTCAGGAGGTCGATCAGTTCCTGAACGGATACCGCCAGCACCTTCGCGAGACGCGGCTGGAGCCAGGCCTCCGGGGTGGACTTGCCCTGCTCCCAGCGACCGATGGTTCCGGGAGTGACTCGCAGGAGCTCGGCCAACCTCTCCTGTGAACACCCCATAGCCCTACGGCGGGCGGCCAGCCCTTTCCTCGGCTTCGCCATCGGTCTCCCCTGACGCGAATTCGGCACATTGTGCCTGGACAGGCTAGCTCGGGAGATGCACCGAACAACCGTTCCTCCAAGAGAACTTCATTTTCACCCGGTCGGGTCATCGGGGCGTTTACACAGGTAGCAGCTCCACATGCGCGATTCCTGCGGGGTCGCGGCTGGATTGCAGCCCTGGTTCTCCATGGTCACGTCGATTTCCGTGGATCACTGCCGACATCAGGTGCGCAGGTCGCGCGGACGTTCTCGGGAAGTGATCGGGCATGGTTCGAAGCTACAAATGGCAGCCACACGACAAGGGACGCCACGCGATACCGCAGGAACTGGCCGTCAACGAAGCCGGTCACACCCTGTGCGGCATGGAGGTAACGGCAGGCACGGACAAGTGGCCCGACGAAGCCCGCTACTGGCCGACATGCACGGAGTGCGACCTGGCATGGCGCGCATCCGAAGGCATCCTGCCGTGGCCGCGAAAGGGCCACGCCTCTGAGACCCCTCCATCGCGTCATGGCGACGCCTCCAGCACTTCCCGCGGCGACAACCCGACGGACGTACTCGCGCTGGTCATCGACACGCTGACAGCACAAGGCGCACACCCCGAGACAGCGCGCCGATGAAGATCACCGAGCGGGTCACAAAGGACAAGGGCCTCTCGTGGGACCGCAAAGGCGGCATCGTCCTGGTGGCATTCCTCGAGCGAGTGGCCGTTGAGCACACCGTCGCCCGTCTCGAAGAGCTGGCTCGCCTCACCCACGCTGATCTGCTGAGCCAGCTGCGGCGGTTCAGCAAGGCACGCCTGCTCGGTCGGCGGACCAACCTGGACGTCGTGCCCGCCGAGGACCACTTCTGGCTGTCCGCCGACCGAGTTGAACGCGCACGTGCCCTCCTTCAGCAAGTCGACGACGCCGACCTCCGAGAACTCGTGGCGGAGCGTGGGCTCGACCTCGACCGCGCGTTGGGCG
>NZ_DASVFL010000398.1:0-3038 GCF_036380075.1 Lentzea sp.
GTGCCGAGAGAGCCCTCCAACCGGGTGGCCTACGATCCGTGACCAGGTACAGAACGTGAGGAAAGGCCCCCCGTGACCACTGGGACCCCGGCGCCACCGCGCCCGGTGCGCATCGCTTCCGCGCTCACCGTCCTGCAGGGCCTGGGCGGCATCGCGCTGGCCGTCGCCCTCGTGATCCGGGTGATCGGCGGGTCGAAGCCCGCGGGCCCGATCCTCGGCGCCGCCGGTGTGCTGGTGATCTGGTTCGGCGCGGCGATCCTCGCGGCGGTCCTGCTGTTCCGGGGCCAGTACGGCGCGCGCACGCCCGTCATCGTCACGCAGCTGCTGCTCCTGGGCTGTGCCTGGTACGCCTACGGCCCGTCCGGCCAGCAGCTGCTGGGGTCGCTGGGAGGCATCTACTGCGTCCTCGTGCTCGTGCTGCTGTTCACCGCCGACGGCCGCCGCTGGGCGCTGGGCGACGACTCGGCCGATCACGACAAAGCCGACTAACGGAGGGTGGTCAGCCTCAAACCAAAGGGTGAAGCTGTGCGTGGTTGCTTAACCACTCCCTGCACTCACGAGGTGACCAACCATGCGTGTTATCACCGCGATCGCGGGCGCCCTCCTGACGGCGCTCTCCCTCGCACCGCTGACGGCCTCGGCTGCTCCCGAGGAGCCGAACATGTCGCCGATGATCATCGGCGGCAGCAACGCCTCGAACTTCCCCTACGGGGCGCGCCTCTTCGTGAACGGGCAGCAGAACTGCTCCGCCACGAAGATCGCTCCCACGTGGATCCTGACCGCGGAGCACTGCGTCGCCTCCTCCGGCACGTACACGTTCCGCGCGGGCAGCCTGGACCAGACCTCCGGCGGCCAGCTCGTCACGGGTAACCAGATCATCAAGCACCCGTCGGCCGACCTGGCGCTCGTCCGCGTCAGCACGTCGATGTCCGCGCCGTTCTCCCCGCTGGCCTCCAGCAGCGACGGCGTGACCACCGGGCAGACCGTGCAGCTCTACGGCTGGGGCGCCACCTGCACCAACCAGCCGGAGATCAACTGCCAGTCGCGCTACCTGAAGGTCGCGAACACCAGGGTCACGAACCCCAACGGGTCCGACTACCGCGGTGGCCGCGCGATCTCCGTCCAGCGCGTCGACGGCATCGCCGCCGGTGGTGACTCGGGCGGCCCGATGTTCGCGAACGGCCGCCAGGTCGGCGTCGCGTCCACCTCGGACCGCGCGACGCGGTCCAACTACACCCGCATCGCCACCTACCGGTCCTGGATCACCCAGAACGCCGGCGTCTGACACACGGCTCCACCAGCGGTAACCCTGCGATGGCCCTCGGCTCCGGCCGGGGGCCATCACCCTGCGTGTTCACTAATGGTGGATGGACACGAACGGAGTAGCCGGTTACCGTGCCTCCAGCGTTCGCGCCGCTCGGGAGCAGGTGAGGTGCGCAGTGCAGGACGGCCCGAAGCGGGTGGCGACAGGCGTCGGTTCCGAGCGCCCGAACATGGCCCGCCTGTTCGACTACTACCTCGGCGGAGCGCACAACTTCGCGGTCGACCGCGTCCTCGCCGAGGAGAGCATCGCGAAGTTCCCCGTCGCCGAGATGGCGCGGACGATCAGGTCGTTCTCCCGCCGCGTGGTGCGGCTGTGCGTCGAGGAGTACGGCATCCGCCAGTTCCTCGACCTCGGCAGCGGCATCCCGACCGCGGGCAACGTCCACGAGGTGGCCCAGTCGATCGACCCGTCGTGCCGCGTCGTCTACGTCGACCACGACCCGATCGCCGTGGCGCACGCCCGCACGATGCTGCGGGACAACCTCGACGCCGCCATCGTCCAGTCCGACGTGAGTGACGTCGGCGCCGTGCTGCGCGACCCCGAGACGCGCCGGCTCATCGACTTCACCAAACCGACCGCCGTGCTGATGGTCGGCATCCTCCCGTACGTCGTCGACGAGCCCGCGGGTGTCGTCGCGCGCTACCGCGCCGCGTTGTGCGAGGGCAGCGTCCTCGCACTGACCCATCTCACGAAGGACGTCGAACCGGAGCTCGTCGGCCAGCTCGTCGACCTCGCGGACGGCATGAGCACGCCGCTCGTGCCGCGGTCCAAGCAGGACGTCGAGGACTTCCTCTGCGGCCTGCGGCTGCTGGAGCCCGGTCTGGTGCTCGCGGGCCACTGGCGGGCGGACGGCGAGCTGCCCGGCGCCTCGGCCGCGGCGGACGCGTCGACGTACGGCGCCGTCGGGCTGGTCTGAAGTTCGCGGGAACGGCAAGGGCCGGGCCCGACGTGCGGACCCGGCCCTCAGGTGCCAGAACTCAGTAGGCGGCGTTGTACTGCTGCGCACCGGCCAGGGCGGCCGGGCCGCGGTACTGCGCGTTGCCGAAGCCGAGGATCGCGTAACCGACGATGCTGAACAGCCACAGGCCGACGATGCCGAAGACGGCGTCCTTGCCGAACGACTTCGCGATGTCGATCGACAGGATCGCGAGCACGACGAAGTTCACGCCGGGGATGCAGAGCAGCACCGTCCACCAGCCCGGACGGCCGCCGATCTTGGTCAGCACGTACAGGTTGTAGATCGGGACGATCGCGGCCCAGCCGGGCTGACCGGCCTTCGCGAAGGTCTTCCACATGACGATGACGCCGATGACGGCGAAAACGAGCGCGATGATGCCGAAGACGGCGAACACGCCGAGCAGTGCGGCGGTGTCGGCCTCGGTGAGAGTCGGCTGTGACGGGTCCACGGTCTTTCCTTCTTTCCACGCTTGCTGGTGCCGGGGGATCGGCGAGCGGGGACGCTGCCAGCACCGCAGACCCGTCCTGTGTGGAATTCCCGTTTCGTGAGCCTTTCGAGACCTTCCGTCAACCTTCAGAGCGAGAGCCGAGGTTCCGCAACGCCTCGTCCGCCACCCGCATGACCGTCCACTCGTCCATCGGGACCGCGCCGAGCTTCTTGTAGAAGCCGATGCTCGGCTCGTTCCAGTTGAGGACCCACCACTGGAACCTGGTGTAGCCCTTGGCCACGCACTCGCGTGCAAGTGTCTCCAGCAGT